>JAVJQK010000029.1 GCA_040218145.1 Sandaracinaceae bacterium
CGGTCGGGCAGGTCTGCAGCCTCACCGGCAACTGCATCGAGGACCCCTCGATGAGCAACTGCCTCGCCTCGCCGTGGACCGGCGCCGCGTACTACGAGACCGAGTACCGCAACCTGCTGTCGCTCCAGCCCGACCCGGGCATGACGTCGGCGGCGCTCTCGTTCTCCACCTTCGGCGGCACCGAGCAGTTCCACCGCGCGGTGTGGGGCGTGGCCAACCCGATGGCCGCGCCGGGGGCCGAGGAGATGTGCGCGAGCCCGATGATGGGCCGGGTCGGTTGCCCGGCGTTCCGCGAGGAGGCGGTGAAGATCCTCGTCGCCTTCACGGACGAGGACAGCGACGGCTCCGAGACCGCGATGCAGGCGGCCGACGCGCTCGACGCGGCGGGCATCACCTTCATCGGCGTCTGGGCCGGCTCGGCCGGCTCGAGCTCGCGGCAGGACCTCGTGGACATCGCGACCCTGACCAACTCGGTCGACCGCACCGGCGCGCCGCTCGTCTTCGACGGGACCGGCGCGGGCGTGGTGCCGGTCGTGACCTCGGCCATCAACGAGATCGTCGAGGGCGTGCCGCTCCGCGTGACCATCGAGGCGAGCGACGAGGCCGGCGACGCGGGCGACGCGCTCCAGTTCATCGACTACCTCGAGGTCAACACGAGCGGCGGCGCCTGCAGCGCGGTCAGCCCCGTGCAGGACACCGACGGCGACGGCCGGCCGGACGCGTTCCCGTCGCTGCTGCCCGGCACGCCCGTCTGCTGGGACGTGGTGCCGCGCGACAACACCACCGTCATGCCCACGCCCGAGCCGCAGGTCTTCCGGGCCCGGCTGACCGTGAGCGGCGACGGCTCGCCCCTCGACGCGCGGACCGTCTACTTCCTCGTGCCGCCGGAGATCCCCGAGCTCTGCCGGATCGACTGCTGATCAGCGCGGGGCGAACCGCGTGTCGAGGCGGCCGATGCCGAGGTTGAGCGTGGTGCGCCGCGCCGCCTCGATGCGGACGCCGAAGACCTCCACCTGGCCGGTCTCCGGGTTGTGGCAGCGCGCTTCGTACATGCCCTCGGGCAGCCACTGATCGAGGATGGGCGTGCGGCCGACGCGGCTGCCGTCGAGCTCGAGCTCGCACCACGGATGCGCGACGAGCCGGAGCTGGCCGCAGCGCCCACCCTCACATGCCTCGGGGCGAGGGGCGGCGCCCGGGGAAGCGGGGGCGGCGCCCGGGGAAGCGGGGGCGGCGCTAGGGATCGGCCCCGAGATGGGCGTGACGGTCGCGCGCGTGCGCTGCCAGCTCGCGAGCTCATCACCGCGCATCGTCTCCGCGGGGACCCGGACGCATGGCGGGTTGCGCGCGGGATCGCAGAGCACGAGGTACTCGCGGCCTCGCTCCGGTCGGCGCTCCACGAGCACGACCACGCCGTCGCTCACGCCGACCTGTCGATAGCTGACGTCGAGCGGCGTGCTCGCCGTCGGCGCGACGGGCGCCGCGCAGGCCGCGCCCGAGATCCCCGTGAGCCCGAGCAGGAGCGCAACTCTTCCCCACGCGTGCATGTTCGTAGGATAGCGACGGGTAGGCGCGCCGGTCCAGTCGAGCCGGCTCAGAAGACCATGCCGAGCGCGGCGCGGACCGTCAGCTCTCTGAGCTCCGAGGTGAGGTCCGCGAAGGTGCTCAGCTCGATCAAGGGGGCGACAGGCTCGGTCGGAGGGACCAGCCGCAGGAAAGGCTCGAGGCCGAAGACCGGCTCGAGATCGCCCGCGCCGTACCATCCCTCGGTCGGCCGAAGCACGAGCGTCGAGCGCAGGCCGGCCAGGCTCGCGCCCCAGAAGCGGGCCGCCCCCTCGACGCGGCTCGTGAAGCCGCCCCTGACCGTGCCGTCGTCCAGCCCGATCCAGAGCTCCATGCCCGCCTCCGCGCCCACCACGACGTATGGGTCGAGGTTCACCTCCGCCGCCATCGACAGCCGCCCCACCCAGGTGTCTCGCGGCACCAGGCGGGCGTCCCAGCCGCCGCTCGGCTGCCGGAGCTCGAGCTCGGCGAACTCGATCAACGTCTCGTCGGCTATGGGGAAGGGCGCGCGCATCGGCACGGACTCTTGCACCTCCGCCGCTCCCACCGGGACGTTCGAGGAGGCGCCCAGCACGATTCCAAAGTTCGAGCCGCGCAGATCGGTCTCCAGACCGAGCTCTGGCGAAAACAGGTGTCCGCTGCGAAACCCGGCGTCCGGGTCCGAGACCACGAACAAGGCACCACCAAAACTCGAGCGGAGAGCGAAGGGGCCGAGCGGGACGCGAACTTCCGTGAGCGTGACGAGGCTGGTGCCGTGAGGGCCGGGGTCACGCTCCGCCATCGACACGGAATGCAGGACGTACCCCTCCGGCGTCAGCCAGGCGCCGCGCTCGGGGAACTGCGTCGCGTCGGGCACGACGAGGTCCTGGGCGCCGGCCGGTCGCGCCGCGGCGACCGTCACCAGCGCGAGGCAGAACGCGAGCCCGGGACGCATGAGGCGCAGCGTAGAATGCGCGGCGCGTGGAGTCGAATTGCTACTCTGCGGGCGTCGTGGCCGGCGTGGAGGCGCCGCTGAGCTTCAGGCGCACCCGCCAAACCAGGGAGAAGAAGCTCGGCACCACGAAGAGCGTGAGGAAGGTCGAGAGCGTCAGGCCGCCGAGGACCACGGCGCCGACCCCGCGGTAGAGCTCGCTGCCCGAGCCGGGGAAGAGCACCATCGGCATCAGCCCGGCGAGCGAGGTCAGCGTAGTCATCAGGATGGGGCGCACGCGGCTCTCGACCGCGCCGCGCACCGCGTCGTCGAGCGTCTCGCCCTCCTTGAGCCTCGCCAGCGCGCCGTCGACCACGAGGATTGCGTTGTTCACGACGACGCCGATCAGGATCAAGAACCCAAGCGCGGTCATCAGATCGAGCGGCTGCGGCGACAGGAACGCGTCGACCAGGCGGAGGCCCGCCACCCCGCCCGCCGCGGCGAGGGGGAGGGTGACCAGCACGACGACGGGCGCGAGGAAGTCCTCGAAGAGCGCGCTCATGAGCAGGTAGCTGATGATCAGCGCGAGCAGCAGCACCTCGGCGAACTGCCCCTGCGCGATCTCGAGGTCGCCCGCCGTGCCGCTGAAGCTGGTCTGCACGCTCGGCGGCAGCGAGCCGTCCGCGCGCAGCTCCGACAGCAGGGTCTCGATGCGGGCGAGCGCCTCCTCGAGCGGGACCTCGTCCGGCGGCGAGACCTCGAGCGTCAGCGCGCGTCGCCGCTCGATGCGCCGGATCACGGTCGGCCCCAGCTCCTCTCGCAGGTCGGCGAGCACGGAGAAGGGCACGACGCTCCCGTCGGCGGTGACCACGGGGGCGCCTCGGATCCCGTCCGCGTCGTCGATGCGGCCGCCGTCCTGCCGCACCCCGCGGATCATCACGTCGAGCTGCGGCTCCCCCTCCGGGCCGAGCTCCCCCACGATCGCGCCGTCCACGAACGCGTCGAGGGTCAGCCCGAGATCGCTCGTGGTCACGCCGAGGGGGGCCGCCTCGCCGCGGCGGGGATAGGCGCGCAGCTCGGGCGCCCCCGGATCGAGCGAGGGCACGGGCCGCACCTGCGCCCCGGGGACCGCCTCGCGCACCGCGCCGAAGAGCTGGCCCCCGACCTGCGACAGCGTGCCGAGATCGCTCCCGCTCAGGTTGATCTCGATCGAGCGGCCGCCGCCCGAGCGCCCGAACAGAGAGGCCTGCGTCGCGAACGCGATGAACCCGGGGATCGAGCCCTGCACGCCCCGGAGCCAGCCCAGCATGTCGCCCACGCGCTCGGGGTCCTGGGCCACCGCGCCGGCGAAGATGCGCTCGGGGCTGCCGACGAAGAAGCTCCGCGCGATGGCCGGCGCGCCGTCGGGCGTGGCCTGGGTCTGCGCGGCCACCTGTCCCTGCACGCGCTCGCCCACGCGCTCCAGCTCCGCCACCGAGGTGCCGGGCGGCGGCACCAGGATCCCGAACACGAGGTTCCGGTTGCCCTTGGGCAGGTACTCGATGGGCGGCAGGAGCGCGATCGCGATCGCGACGCACGCCCCGACCGCCCCGAACACGACGCCTCCGCTGCGCAGCGGGCTGCGCGCGATCCAGTCGACCACCGCGCCCACGCGCCGGGTGACCTGCCTCGCGATCTTCGGCTCCTCGGCGCCCTGCTTGGTCTTCAACACCCGGCCCGCGAGCCCGGGGATCACCCAGACGCTCACGATGAGCGAGGTGACGACGGCGAAGCTGATCGCGACCGCGATGTCCCGGAGCAGCTGGCCGACCTCGCCCTGCCAGGTGATGACCGGGATGAAGACGGCCGCGGTCGTCGCGGTCGAGGCGATGAGCGCGCCCGACACCTCGCGGATGCCTTCGTACGCGGCCTCCTTCGGGTCGCTCACCTTGCGGCGCCACGTGTCGATGCTCTCGAGAGAGACGATCGAGTTGTCGAGCACCATCCCGATCGCGAAGGTGATCCCGGCGAGGGACACGACGTTCACCGACCGGCCGAGCAGGGTCATGCCGAGCGCGGTGCCGAAGACGCAGATGGGGATCGCGAGGCTGACGATGCCGCTGGCGCCGAAGCTGCGCAGGAACAGGAAGAGCGCGAGGATCGCGAGCAGCGCGCCGACGATCAGGTTCTGCTGCACCAGGTCGAGCGCGCCCTGGATGTAGTCGACCTGATCGCTGATCACCTCGATGCGGAGGCCCTCGGGGCGGAAGAGGTCCTGGTCGAGCTCGTCCACCCGCTCGCGGATCTGGCGGGTGACCTCGAGCACGTTCGAGCCGGACTCGCGGCTGAGCAAGAGGACCATGGACGGCCGGTCGTCGCTCATCGCCACGCCGGTCGCGTCGCGCAGCCCGAGCGAGACCCGCGCCACGTCGCCCAGGCGGATCGGCGTGCCGTCGTCGCCGCTCGCGAGCACGATCTCCTCGAGCTGCTCGGGGTTCGGCGCCACGGCCATGGTGCGCACCAGCAGGCGGCGCCGCCCGAGCGTCACGTCGCCCGCCGACACGTCGCGCAGCTCCGTGCGGACCCGCGCGGCGATGGCGGGGATGGACAGCCCGCGCCCCGCGAGCTCGCGGGGGTCGGCCTCGATCAAGAAGACCGTGTCGCGGCCGCCGATGTGCCGGATGTCGCCGATGCCCGGCACGCGCTGGAGCTCGGGGAGGACCGTCTCCGCGACCCACGTGCGATAGGCCGCGACCGGCTGGCCGTCGGGCGTGCGGATCGCGATCACCGCGAGCGGCGGGCCGGTGTCGTCCGCCGTCTCGACCGAGGGCTCGTTCGCCGCCTCGGGGTAGTCGCCGACCTGCGTCAGCCGGTTCGTCACGCGGACGAGCGCCTCGTCGATGTCGGTCCCGACCGAGAGCTCGAGGGTCAGCGTCGCCTGGTCCGGGCGGGCCTCGCTGGTCATGCGGACCAGCCCGGGCACGTCCTTGAGCGCGTCCTCCTGGGGCTCGAGGATCTCGCTCTCGATCTCGGTCGGCGAGGCGCCGGGCCACGAGGTGCGCACGGTCAGGGTGGGGACCGAGATGTCGGGCGTCAGCTGGATGGGGAGGTCCAGGACGGACAGGGCGCCGAAGAGCACCACCAGGACGGCGGTGACGACCACGGTGACCGGCCGCTCGACCGCGATCCGGAGGAGGCCGCCGCCTCCCTTCGCGCTCACTCGGCGACCTGCACAGGCTGCCCGGGCCGGAGCCGATCGTTGCCCCGCACCACGAGCGCGTCGCCCGCGCCGAGCGCGTCCGCCTCGCCCTGGGCCTCGACCCGCACCTCTTCCCGCGCGCGCTCGAGCACCCGCACGGTCACCGGCTGCGCGACGCCGTCGACCACCCGGACCACCCGCGCCGCCGCCACCCCGTCCACGAGCGCGTCGCGCGGCACGATCAGCCCGGGCCCCTCGCGCTCGAGCGTGAAGCGCACGTCCACCGTGCTCCCGGGGAGCAGCCACGGGGTCTCCGCGTCCGACAGCAGCCGGAGCTGCGCGGTGCGCGTCTGCAGGTCCAGCGCGGGCACCCGGCCGGTGACCCGGGCCGTCGCCTCTCGATCGCCGCGCCGCAGCGTCGCCTCGGCCCCGACTGGCACCGACTCGAGCAGCTCCGGCTCGACCCGGACGAGGACCTCGGTCTGCCGGTCGCCGACGAGCTCGAGCACGGGGGTGCCCGGCGCGACCCAGTCCCCGGGGTCGACCGAGCGGGCCGCGATGACGCCGTCGAACGGGGCGACCACGCGGTGGCGGGCGAGCGCGGCGCGGGCCCGGGCGACCGAGGCCTGGGTGCTCTGCGCGTCCGCCACGAGCGCGTCCGCTTCGCTGGCGGCGCGCTCGATCTCGACCTCGCCGACGATGCGCGGCCCGGCGCGCGCGAAGCGCCGGGCGTCCCGGGTGGCCTGGTCTTCGCGCGCCTGCGTCCTCCGGTCGGCGGCGCGGGCCGCGCGCAGATCCGCCGCCGCGAGGTCGGGATCGATGCGCAGCAGGAGCTGGCCCGCCACGACCCGGTCGCCTTCGCTGACCGTGACCTCCACCACCTCCCCGTCCGCGCCGGCCGCGAGCTCCGCCCGAGCCATCGCGCGGGCCAGGCCGAGGTAGGTGCGCTCGACGCGGAGGGTGCCCGTCCGACCGTGTGCGATCTCCACCTGGGCGGGGGGTGGGCCGCCCGGACCCCCCTCGGCCGACGCCTCTCCGCAGCCAGCGAGGCAAGATGCCCCGAGCAACGATGCCGCGGTGAGGCACACGAGCTTCCGGAGCCTGGCCTGGGGAGTCACCCCCCGGGCGTAGAGCCTCGACTGTCGGAGAGCAAGCCTCGAAGGCTGCTACCCTCCGCGCCGTGTCGGAGCGGGCCCCGAAGAGCGACTCGATGGTCTACGTATTGGTGCTGGCCGTAGCGCTCGCGGGCGGCGCCATCGCGCTCTACGGGGCGTTCGGCGACGCGCCTCCCGAGGCGCCGGTCGCGGCGCCCGAGGCCGAGACCGAGCCCACGCCGCAGGACGAGGTCGGCGGGGTCGAGATCGTCGACGCCCCAGAGGGGCGCTCCAAGGCGGGCCCGGACTTCGTGCCCGACCTGCCCGAGGTGCCCGACCTGGCGACGCAGCCGCCGCCCGCGCCGCCCCCCGAAGAAGACCGAGACCCTCGGTTCGCGCAGCTGGGCGCGGAGATGCGGCTCCTGGGCCGCGCGCGCGAGCTGCTCCAGGAGCACCCGGCCGAGGCGCTCGGCGTGCTGGAGCAACACCGCCGCCTCCATCCCGCGGGGGTGCTCCGGGAGGAGCGCGAGGCGTTCGCCATCGAGGCGATGGTCATGCTGGAGCACGTCGCCGAGGCAGAGCGCCGCTACTACGAGTTCATGCGGGACTTCCCGCACTCCGACTTCCGCGGGCGGCTCGAGGAGCTGATGGAGCGCCCGCCCCACGAGGTGGGCGCGCTCGGCCGCTGAGGTATGCTGCGCCCCTTACTTTTCGAACCCTCTTTTCCGAACCCTCTCTTCCGAACCAGAGACCCGAGGTGAGCCGATGAGCGCGGTGCGCGAATTCATGGACCGGCACTACTTGCACTTCAACAGCCGGGAGGTCGTCGACGCGGCCAAGGCCTGGGAGGCGCACCTCGCCGCTGGCGGCAAGATGATGGTCACGCTCGCGGGCGCGATGAGCACGGCCCGGATCGGCCGCATCCTGGGTCGGCTCATCCGCGCGGACAAGGTGCACGCCATCTGCTGCACGGGCGCGAACCTCGAGGAGGACATCTTCAACCTCCTCGCGGCGAACGACTACGAGATCATCAAGGACTGGCGCGCGCTGAGCGCGGAGGACGAGAAGGCGCTCTACGACCGCGGCTTCAACCGCGTGACCGACACCTGCATCCCGGAGACGGTGATGCGCCACCTCGAGAAGCGCCTCATCGATCGCTGGAAGAAGGCGTGCGACGAGGGCGAGCGCAAGATGGAGAGCGAGTTCCTCTTCGACGTGCTCGGCGACGAGAGCCTGAAGGCGCACTTCCAGATCCCCGAGAGCGACTCGTGGATGTACGCGGCCAAGGAGAAGGGCATCCCCGTCTACTCCCCCGGCTGGGAGGACTCGACCACGGGCAACATGTTCGCCGCCGCCGTCTATCGGAAGGCGCTCCCGCACCACCAGTGCGTCAAGAGCGGCACCGAGCAGATGGAGAACCTCATGCGCTGGTACCTCGAGCACTCGGGCTACCGCGGCGAGGAGCAGGATCCAGCCGACCACCCGAGCGTCGGCTTCTTCCAGGTGGGCGGCGGCATCGCCGGGGACTTCGCCATCTGCGCCGTGCCGACCATGATTCAAGACTTGCAGATGGAGAAGGTCCCGTTCTGGGGTTACTTCTGCCAGATCAGCGACGCCGTGACGTCCTACGGCGGCTACTCCGGCGCGGTCCCGAACGAGAAGATCACCTGGGGCAAGCTCGAGGTCGAAACGCCCAAATTCATGATTCAGTCGGATGCGACCATCGTGGCTCCGCTGATTTTCGGATACATTCTGGGCGATTAGCCGACCCATCAACTCTCGCGATGGCCCTTTTGGTCGTTTTGCGCGTTGCTCCCCTCCGAGGCCGACTCTAGCTCGGCCCTGCGGACACGGAACCGCTCCGGGGGAGCAACCGCGCTTCGCTTCACGACAACTAGGAGGACCATGATGCGAACCAAGACCTGGATCGCGCTGGTGGCCTGCGCGCTCGCGCTGCCGCTGGCGTTCGGATGTGACGACGGCGAGGACCCGACCGACGGAGGCGTCACCGAAGACACGGGCACCGGAGGCGACGACGCCGCCGCGAGCAACACCATCGCGGACATCGCGGCCGGCAACCCCGACTTCTCGATGCTGGTCGCGGCCGCCGACCGCGCCGGGCTCGTGCCCGTGCTCGCGGCCGACGGGCTCTTCACCGTCTTCGCGCCCACCAACGCCGCCTTCGAGGCCTCGGGCATCACGACGGAGATGATCGACTCGATGCCCATCGGGGACCTCGAGCAGATCCTCCGGTACCACGTCCTCTTGGGCGTCGAGGTCGACTCCGGCTCCATCGAGGCGGGCCCGGTCGACAGCGCGGCCGACCTCACCCTGATCCTGGGCACCGAGGGGGGCGTCACGATCAACGGCGGCAACGCCATCACGGGCGGCGCGGACGTGGTCACCGCCGACGTCGAGGCCGACAACGGCGTCATCCACATCATCGACCGCGTCCTGCTCCCGCCGGACATCCCGACGCTGGCGACCTACGCGGGCCTCACGAGCCTCGTCGGCGCGGTGAGCGACGCGGGCCTCGTGGAGACCCTGCAGGGCGAGGGGCCGTTCACGGTGTTCGCGCCGACCGACGAGGCGTTCGCGGCGCTGCCGGCCGTCCCGACCGGCGACGCGCTCGTCCAGGTCCTGCTCTACCACGTGATCTCCGGCCTCGCGGTCGAGTCCAGCGCGGTGCCCGGCTTCGCCGACACGGCCGCGACGAACGCGTACGACAACAACCTCACGCTCATCTTCGACACGAGCGACGGGGTCACGATCAACGGCTCGGTCTCCGTGGTCATCGCAGACGCCAAGGCCACCAACGGCGTCGTGCACATCGTCAGCGCCGTCATCACGCCTCTGAACGTCGTCGACGCGGCGGTCGCGGCAGGCCTCACGGGGCTCGTCGACGCGGTCGGCGCGGCGGCGGACCTCGGCGACGGCACGTCGGTGGCCGAGGCCCTCTCCGCCGAGGCGCCCTACACCGTGTTCGCGCCGACGACCGAGGCCTTCGGGCGCGCGCCGAGTGGCCTCAGCGCGGAGCAGCTGCGCGACGTCTTGCTGCTCCACGTCGTGGACGCGGGCGTCCCGGTGCTCGCGGCCGACATCCCGGCGAGCGCGCCCTCCCTCGCGGGCGGCACGCTCACCTTCGACGCGTCGGCGAGCCCTCCGACCGTGACCGGCCCGGGCGGCACGACGGGCGCGGGCCCCGCCGACATCGTCATCACCGACATCAACGTGACGAACGGCGTCGTGCACGTCATCGGTGAGGTGCTGCTGCCCGCCGGCTGAGACGGCGCGTCACCCCACGCGAGGCCGTCCGGGAGACCGGGCGGCCTCTTCTCACGTCCGGTCGAAGCCCGGGAGATAGACGCGCGTGATGCGCTCGGGGTCCTGCACCCGCTGGGCCTGGAAGTAGCGGTCGGCGTCCCCGCGGGCTTCGGCGTTCGCATCGAGCGCGCCGAGGCGGCGACGCGCCATCGCGCTCAGCCCGAAGAGGGACAGCTCCGCGGCCAGCTCATCGGTGACGGTCAGCTCCGCGACGCACGCGCCGAGGTCGCCCGAGAGGTGCGCCACGCCGGCGCGCAGGGCCGCGGCGTAGGGGGCGGCGAGCGCGCCGCGCTCCTTGGCGAGATGCTCGGCTTCGCGGCTGGCCTCCGCGAGCGCGCGCGCGTCTCCGCGCTCGGCGAGGGTCAGGAGGAAGCGCCCCCGGAGCCACTGCCCATAGACGCGCAGGGCGCGCGCCCGCCGGAACACGAGCGAGCGCCGTGTCTCCTGGAAGCGCGTCTCCAGCACCGCGCGGTCCCGCAGATCGCGCTCGTAGAGGGCGAGCTCGCAGCTGGCGATGAGCCGGTACCAATGCTGGACGTGATAGCTCCCGTCCGGGGGCTCCCACGGCGGCTCGTCGAGCTTCCGGCGGGCGGTCGCCACGTCGCCGGTGGCCAGCCAGCCGATGTGGCCCGCGAGATCGAGGGACGCCTGCGCGAAGCGGTCGTCTCTGCGCGCCGCGTCGCGCTCGTACTCGGGGATCCACTGCGACAGCAGGCGCAGGTCGCCGCGGAAGACCGCCACCCAGACCTTCAGCAGCCGCGCGACGTTGAGCCCCGCGGTGTCCACGCGCACCTCGTCGCGGAAGCGCATCTCCGCCTCCGCGAGCGGACCGGACGCGGCCCCGAGCCGGCCGAAGAGCATGCGCGCCCCGCCGTCCGCGAGCTCCGCGTAGGCACTCGCCCGCTCGGACCCGCTCGCGCGCGCCGCGGCCCGCCCGCGCGCGACGAGGTTCCGGACGTCCGCCTCGCTCGCGGTCCCCACGAAGGACTGGAGGAGCGCCTCGACGCACAGGCCGACGCCGATGAGCTCTTGATCGGTCGAGCCGAGCGCGTCCCGCAGCGCGCGCGCCTGGAACACGGAGGCGCGCAGCGGATCGACGGAGCCGAGGCCGGTGGCGACCGCCTGGAACACCTTGACCCTGCGACGCTGCGCCTCGGTCATCGGCCGCGGTCGGCGCGCGGCCAGCTGCGCTACGCGCAGGCGCGCTCGCTCCACCCCGAGCGCGCCGATCGCCTCGATCGCGCTCTTGGGCCAGCGCGCGCCGAGCCGCTGGAGGGACGACTCCAGCAGCGCCATCCCGCGGCGCAGGTGCCCGGAGGCGACCCAGAGCTCGGCCGCCGTGAGCTCGAGCGAGAGGCGCTCCGCCGCAGGCGCGGTGGACGCGGCGAGGAGGAAGGCGTCGCCGGCCTCGCGACCGCGCCCGGCGTCCCGGAGAGCCTCGGCGCGCGCGCGGGTCACGCGGCTGCGGCTGGCCCCCTCGAGCGGCGCGAGGCGGAGCGCCGCGCCATAGAGATCGGCCGCGAGGTCGAACGCGAGCGACGCCGCCGCGGCCTCGGCAGCCGCGAGCGCGCGACGCCCGGCGCGTCGGCGATCGCCCGCTTGCTCGAGGTGGTGCACGAGCGTGGCGACGACGCGCGGCTCCGCCGCGTGCTCGCTCAGGGTCTCCGCGAGGCGCGCGTGGAGCTCGCGCAGGCGATCGGGATCGAGGCTCGCCTCCACCGCGCGCCGCACCCGACCGTGGAACGGCTGCACCGTCTCGTCCGCGCTCGGTCCGCGGGTGCGCACCCAGCGCTCGCGCCGCAGCGTGTCGATCGCCTCGAGCGTCTCGCTCAGCTCGAGCGCCGCGGCGTCGGCGATCCAGCGCTGCGGCAGCGGGAGGCTCGCGAGGGCCACCAGCTCGAGCACCGCCCGCTCGCGGAGGCCGAGCTTCGCCGCGCGCGCCTCCAGCATGGCGTCGAGCCCGGGGCCCGCGTCGCCGCCCGCGCGCGCCAGCTCTTGCACGTAGAGAGGATGCCCCTGCGCCTCGGCCGCGATCGCCGCGGCGTCGATCTCCCGACCGGACTCCGCGGCGGCGAGCTGGGCCAGCGCCTCCGCGTCCTCGCTCGGGAGGCCGCTCAGCTCGATGGCGCGCGCGTCGCGCCCGTCTCGCGAGCTCAGCGGGCCGAGCTCGAAGCCGCTCTGTACGGTCCCGACGACGAGCAGGTGAGGTGCGGCGGCGCCATGCGTGAGCTCCTCGAGCAGCGCGAGCGAGTCCGCGTCGGCCCACTGGAGGTCGTCGATCGCGACGATCAGCCGCGTGCGCTCCGCGAGCGTCGACAGGAGGGCGTCGAGGCCGCGGAACGCGCGTCGCCGGAGCTCCCGCGGACCGGGCGCGGGCGACGCGTCCTCTTGCACCATCCACTCGATGTCCTTCACGCGCCGCAGCACGGGGAACACGGTGGCGAGCGCGATGAGGTCGCGCGTGGTGTGTCGTCGGTGGAAGAGCCCCTCGACCGCGTCGAGCTGCGCGGCGAGGTCGTCGATGACGGAGTCGATGGCGTTGAACGGCAGGTTCTCGCGCTCGAAGCAGCGCCCCCGCAGGACGGTGCAGTGATCGTCGGCGGCGCGCCGCGCTCGCTGCACCCACTCGTTCAGCAGCGCCGTGCGGCCGATGCCCGAGTCGCCGCGGATCAGCGCGACCACGCACCGCGCGGCCGAGGCGCGCAGCGCGTCGTCGAGCGCCTCCAGCTCCGCGCCGCGGCCGACGAAGGTGTCTCCCGCGGGGGGCAGGGAGAGCGTCACGGTGCGGCGGGGCGCGCCCAGGCGCCGGAGGAGCGCCGCGTCGTCCGGGCGCGCGGCCGGGTCCAGGGCGAGCAGATCCCGGCACAGGACGTCGAGATCCTCGGGGATCCCCTCGAAGCGCTCGCCGAGCGGCGGCACCCGCAGGAGCTGCTTGCCGAAGAGCATCTCGCGCGGGCTGCCTTCGATCGGGGCGCGGCCGGTCAGCGCCTCGTGCAGCATGACGCCGACCGCGTAGAGGTCCGCCGCGGGGCCGACGTCGTCGTCGGAGACCTGCTCGGGGGCCATGTAGCGAGGCGTGCCCGCGATGGTGCCGTACTCTCGCTCGCGGTTGCCGCTGAAGTCCGCGGTCATGCCGAAGTCGAGGAGGACGAGCCGTCCGTCGGCCTCGACGAGCACGTTCGACGGCTTGACGTCGCGGTGCACCTTGCCGTGGGCGTGCAGGACGGCCAGCGCCTCCGCGAGCTGGAGCAGGGCCGCGCGCAGCCGCGCCTCCTCGAACGGCGCGTCGAAGGAGGGGCGCACCCCGCGCACGGCGGAGTCGCGAACCCACCCGTCCCTGACCCAGGCGAGGAAGTCCACGCCCTCGACCAGATCCATCGTGAAGAAGACCTCGTCGTCTTCTTCCGCGAAGAGCTCGCCCAGCCGGATCAGGTTCGGGTGATCGATCTCCGCGATGGCGCGGAACTCGTTCTTCAAGAGGTAGAGCCCCCGCGGGTCGACGCGCGTGAGCTGCTTGAGGGCGACGGTGGACCGGCGCAGCTCGTCCTGCGCTTCCCACACCCGGCCCGTCGCGCCCCGGCCGATCTCCCGGCGGAGCACGAAGCGCCCCTCGCGCAATCGCGACGATCCCACCGACTGCACCACGCACGCATGGTGCCCCAATTCCAGGCCCACGTGCAGGTCGCTCGCCGAGACGGACGCAGAACGGGCCGCGCGTCTCGAGGACGGCGGCCCGCTCCTTGGCGCTCGATCAGCGCGCGATCAGAACTGCTCTTCTTCGGTCGAGCCCGTCAGCGCCGTCGTGCTGCTCTCGCCGCCGCTGACCAGGTTGGTGACCAGGTCGAAGTAGCCGGTGCCGACCTCGTGCTGGTGCTTGGTCGCGGTGTAGCCCATCGACTCCGCCGCGAACTCCTTCTCCTGGAGCTCGGAGTACGCCGCCATGCCGCGCTCGTTGTAGTCGGCCGCGAGCATGAAGCTCGAGTAGTTGAGCATGTGGAAGCCGGCGAGGGTGACGAACTGGAACTTGTAGCCCATCGCGCCGAGCTCCTTCTGGAACTTGGCGATGGTCGAGTCGTCGAGGTTCTTCTTCCAGTTGAAGCTCGGGCTGCAGTTGTAGGCCAGCCGCTTGTTCGGGAAGTCCTTGAGCACCGACTCGGCGAACTGCTTGGCCTGCTCGAGGTTCGGGGTGGAGGTCTCCATCCAGATGAGGTCGGCGATCGGCGCGTAGCTCTTCGCGCGGGCGATGCAGCTCTCGATGCCGGTCTTGACGTAGTAGAAGCCCTCGGGGCTGCGCTCGCCGGTGCAGTACGGCTGGTCGCGCTCGTCGATGTCGCTCGTGAGGAGCTTGGCGCTGTCGGCGTCGGTCCGCGCGATGAGCACGGTGGGCACGCCGCAGACGTCGGCCGCGAGGCGCGCCGCGGTGAGGCTGCGCATGAAGACGCTGGTCGGGACGAGGACCTTGCCGCCGAGGTGGCCGCACTTCTTCTCGCTCGAGAGCTGATCCTCGAAGTGCACGCCGGCCGCGCCCGCGTCGATCATGTTCTTCATCATCTCGTACGCGTTGAGGGGGCCGCCGAAGCCGGCCTCCGCGTCCGCGACGATCGGCGCGAAGTAGTCCATGCGATCGACGCCGTCGACGGAGTCGATCTGGTCGGCGCGCATGAGCGCGTTGTTGATGCGCTTGACCAGCTTCGGCACGGAGTCGGCCGGGTAGAGGCTCTGGTCGGGGAAGGTCTGCGCGGCGGTGTTCGCGTCGGCCGCGACCTGCCAGCCGGAGCAGTAGATCGCCTCGAGGCCGGCGCGAACCATCTGGACGGCCTGGCCGCCGGTCAGCGCGCCGAGGGAGCGCACGAACGGCTTCTCGTCCATCGCCTTCCAGAGGCGGCGGGCGCCCTTGTCGGCGAGCGTGTAGCTGAGCCGCAGCGAGCCGCGGAGCTTCTTGACGTCTTCCAACGTGTAGGGGCGCTCGACGCCCTTCCAGCGGGCGTGGCTCCAGTCGTCGGTGTCTCTCTCGATGGGGGGAAGGGTTGCCACGTCTGTCACTCCTGGGTTGGTTTTCAGCTGCGGGCCTCGGCGCTCAAGATGCGCTCGTAGGCCGGTAGGGTGAGGAATTCGATGAGGGTGTCGCTGGTCGCGACCTCGAAGAAGAGCTCCTTCGCGTCGTCGAAGGCGCCCTGCGAGAATCGCTCGTCGCCGATCTCGTCACGGATGACGTCCATCTCGGCCTCGAGGGCGGCGCGGACGCGCTCCTTCGTGACCGGCACGCCGTCGTCGAGCACGGCGCCGTGCTTCAGCCACTGCCAGATCTGCGTGCGCGAGATCTCGGCCGTCGCAGCGTCCTCCATGAGGTGGTAGAGCGGGACACATCCGTTGCCCCGTAGCCACGCCTCGATGTACTGGACGCCCACGCGGATATTGTGCCGCAGCGCGTCGACCGACTTCGTGCCTTCGGGCGCCTGGATCAGATCCGCCGCCGTCACCTTCGCGTCGAGCGTCCGGTCGATCTGGTTCTTGCCGGGCATGTGCTCGTCGAAGATCTCCTTGGCGATCGCGACCAGCCCGGGGTGCGCGACCCACGTTCCGTCGTGGCCCTTCTGGACCTCGCGGAGCTTGTCGCGGCGGACCTTCTCGATGGCCTCGGCGTTGGCCTTCTCGTCGTTCTTGATCGGGATCTGCGCGGCCATCCCGCCCATCGCGTGCACGCCGCGCTTGTGGCAGGTCTGGATGACGAGCGTCGTGTAGGCGTCCATGAAGGGCTGGGTCATGCCGACCTGGCCGCGGTCCGGACAGACCCGCTCGGGGTCGTTCGCGTTGACCTTGATGTAGCTGAAGATGTAGTCCCAGCGGCCGCAGTTCAGGCCCGCCGAGTGCGCGCGCAGCTCGTACAGGATCTCGTCCATCTCGAAGGCCGCGGGCAGCGTCTCGATCAAGACGGTGGCCTTGATGGAGCCCTGCGGCACGCCGAGCTTCTCCTGGGCGCGCACGAACACGTCGTTCCAGAGGCGCGCCTCGAGGTGGCTCTCGAGCTTCGGCAGGTATAAGTACGGCCCCGCGCCGTTGGCGAGCAGCGTCTTGGCGCTGTGGAAGAAGTAGAAGCCGAAGTCCCAGATCCCCGCCGGGGCGGGCTGGTCGTCGACGAGGAAGTGCTTCTCGAGGAGGTGCCAGCCGCGCGGGCGGACGAGGAGCGTCGCGACCTCGTCGCCGAGCGCGTAGTCCTTGCCCTTGCGCGGGTCGTGGAACGTGATCGTGCGCGCGGCGGCGTCGCGGAGGTTGACCTGACCGGCGAGGCAGTTCTCCCAGGTGGGAGCGTTCGAGTCCTCGAAGTCGGCCATGAAGCAGCTCGCGCCCGAGTTGAGCGCGTTGATGATCATCTTGCGGTCGACGGGACCCGTGATCTCCACGCGGCGGTCGAGGAGCGCGTCGGGCAGGGGCGCGACCTTCCAGTCGCCGGCCCGCACGTCCTCCGTCTCGGCGAGGAAGTCGAGCTTCTGTCCTCGTCGCGCTTCGCGGGCCTTCAGGCGCTCGTGCACGCGGTCCCGGAAGGTCCGCACCAGGTCCGCCACGAATTCGCACGCCTCGCGGCTCAGGATCTGCGCACCCGCGTCATCGACGGGCCCGAGCACTTTTACCCCATCGGGCAGGTCGAGCTGGCTCATCGGGTCAGTCCTCCGTCTGCTGAGTGTCGAGTCGCCCTGGCCGCGCCGCGGCGTCGACCGAGCGCTCGGAGTGTATGGACAGGCGATGCTGTGTCAAGCCGTTAATTCGCATTCCAGGGCCGTTTCAGGGTCACTTTCGCGGGATATAGGCACGGATGCCCCACTCACCAGTGGCAAGGTTTGGAGGCGGTTTGTAAAGTCGAAAAACTCAACGATCCCGCAATGACGCAGTGCGTTGACCGCGCGCCGTGTAAACCTGTCAAGCGCGTCATTCGGCGGTAGGCTCCGTGCATGGCGGAGCAACTCGGGTTCGTGGCGGGGGCGACCGGCCTGACGGGTCGCTCGGTGGTCGAGATCCTCCGGGAGCGGGGGCTCGGGGCGATCGCGCACGTGCGCCCGGACTCGTCTCGGCTCGAGGCCTGGCGATCGCGCTTCGAGGCCATGGGCGCGGAGGTCGACACCACGCCGTGGGACGAGGACGCGCTGACCGAGACCCTCCGCGAGCGCGCGCCGCAGCTGGTGTTCGCGCTGCTCGGCACGACGAAGCGACGTGCGCGGCGCGCGGACGATCCGAGCGCGGAGACCTACGAGGCCGTCGACTACGGGCTGACGGCGATGCTGCGTCGGGCGGCGGAGCGCTGCGGCCATCGACCGCGCTTCGTGTACCTGAGCTCGATGGGCGTGAAGGAGGGCACCTCCAACGCGTACCTCGCGGCGCGCGCGCGGATCGAGAAGGAGCTGCGCGAAGGCGCGCTCCCGTGGACCAGCGTGCGGCCGTCTTTCATCGTGGGCGATCGCGACGAGGCGCGCGCGGGCGAGGCGATCGGATCGACGGTCGCGGACGGGCTCCTCGGGGCGCTCGGGGCGCTCGGGGCGCGAAGGCTCCGTGACCGCTACCGGTCCATCACGGGTCCCGAGCTCGCGCGCGCGCTGGTGTCGGTGGGGCTCGATCCGGCCCGGGAGGACCAGGTCGTGGAGGCCGACGCCCTTCGCAGCACCGCTTGATTCCCCGCGCGACTTGCTCGAAGGTGGGCCGATGGTGGAACGCGCGGCGCTGTTGGCCGGGCTCGGGATGGGCGTCTTCCGCGCCCGGCCCGATGGCTCCGATCTGCAGCTGGACGATGTCCTCGCCGGCCACCTCGACGCCTCCTGCATCCGGTCGCTCGAGGGGCGGCTCCCCGCCGACGGATCGAGCCTCGAGCTCGAGGTGCAGCGCGCGGACGGCGTGACGATGCGGGTGACCGCGCGCCGGACCACGGCTGATGGTGAGGCCTGGATCGAGGGGCTGGTCCAGCCCGTCGACGGGACCCTCGGCGCGGGGCCCACGGCGCGCTTCCAGCATCTCTACGAGCACTCACCGGTGGCGATGCACTCCATCGACGAGCGCGGTCGGATCGTCAGCGTCAACCGCGCGTGGCTCGAGCTGACGGGGTACGAGCGCGCGGAGGTGATCGGCCGGCACGCCACCTTCCTGATGACGGAGGAGGGAGCGGAGCGGGCGAGTCGAGAGTACCTCCCCGACTTCTGGCGCGACGGCCACTCTCGCGCCGTCCCGAACGAGTACGTGCGCGCTGACGGCCGGGTCATCGACGTGGAGCTCGACTGCGACGCGACGACGACTCCGGGCGGCGAGCGCGTCAGCCTGACCGTCGTGCGCGACGTGACGGCGCGGAACCGGGCCCAGCAAGCGCTCGCATCTCGCGAGCGCGAGCTCCTCGAGCTGATCCAGCGCTCGCCCGACGGCATCCTCCTCCACCGTGAGGGCGTGATCGTGTACGCGAACTCGAGCGCCGCGACGCTTCTGGGCGTCGACGAGGCCTCGGAGCTGTCGGGTCGACCGGTCCCCGGCGATCTCTCGCTCGCGGTCGCGGACGGCGCGCTCGTCGAGGTGCGCCTCGAGCTGGGCGGGGAGCGCCCCGATCGCATGGTCGAGGCGGCTTCGCTCGAGGTCACGTTCGAGGGAGAGCCCACGACGCTGGTCATGGCGCGAGACGTCACGGAGCGCCGGACGCTGCAAGCCCAGCTCGCGCAGGCCGACCGGCTGGCCACGATCGGGACGCTGGCCGCGGGCGTGGCGCACGAGATCAACAATCCGCTGACCTACGTCATGCACTACATCGAGCGGCTCCAGCGCGACCTGACGCGGCTGGTGCCCCGGGTCGAGGCGGGCCGGGACGTGGCGTCGGTGGTCGGCCGTCT
This sequence comes from Sandaracinaceae bacterium, assembly GCA_040218145.1. GTDB lineage: Bacteria > Myxococcota_A > Polyangia > Polyangiales > Sandaracinaceae > JAVJQK01. The sequence continues at coordinate 18,922 of JAVJQK010000029.1, forward strand.
GCGCACCCTGCAGGAGGGCGCGGCGACCGCGCTCGAGGGCTGCGGCCGGGTGCGGGACATCGTGCGCGACCTGAAGACGTTCAGCCGCACCGAGGAGCGGGACCGCGTGCCGATCGACGTCAACCGCGCGCTCGGCTCGGCGGTCCAGATGGCGAGCCACCACGTCCGCGGCAAGGGCGAGCTGTCCGTGGAGCTGGGCGCGCTCCCGGCCGTCCGCGCGCACGACGGACGCCTCTGCCAGGTGTTCCTGAACCTGCTGCTCAACGCCGCGCAGGCGATCGAGGATCGAGGGGAGGGCCACGTCCGGGTGCAGAGCCGGCACGACGACGGGGTCGTGATCGTGTCGGTGGCCGACGACGGGTGCGGCGTCGCGGGCGAGCACCTCGCGCGGCTGTTCGAGCCGTTCTTCTCGACCAAGCCGAACGGCGTCGGGACCGGGCTCGGCCTCTGGATCTGCCGCGAGATCGTGCACGACCTCGGCGGCCACATCGAGGTGGACAGCCAGGTCGGTGAGGGCTCCACCTTCCGGGTCGTGCTGCCCGCGGCGCAGGGCGCCAGCGTGGAGCCCAGCCTGCCTCCGCCCCCGGCGCGGGAGATCGTGCTCGCCACGCCTCCGCGCCGCCGTGTCCTGGTGGTCGACGACGAGCCGGCGCTGCGCATGCTGCTCGCGGAGGCGCTCTCCGATCGCGCGCAGGTGCTGACCGCGCAGAGCGGCGTCGAGGCGGCGGAGCTGCTCGATCACGACTCACGCTTCGACGCGATCCTGTGCGACCTGATGATGCCGGGCATGAACGGGCAGCAGCTCTTCGACCACGTCGCGCGGCACCATCCGTCGCTGGTGAGCCGCATGATCTTCATGACCGGCGCCGCGTCGACGGTCGCGATCCGTGACTTCCTCGGCCGCATCGCGAACGATCGGCTCGACAAACCGTTTCGCGTCAGAGATGTGGAGCGCGCGCTCGATCGCCTGATGGGCCCGCCGGTCCGCGTGCACGCCTGACGGGCGCGGCCCTCACGATCGCGGGGCGTGCGCGACGAGGACGCGGTTCATGGGCGTGATCGCCTCGGGGATCGCGCCCCACTCGACCCGCCAGCCCTCGGCCTCGAGGCGATAGGTGCGATGCACGTCGGTGGCGAGCTGCGCGCCGAGCGCGTCACGCAGCGCGCGCGGCGCCTGCTTGGCGGTCTGGTTGTAGCAGCACGGGATCGCCGCGAGGTGGCCGTTGACCGCGAAGGTCAGGTCGATCGCGCGGTCCGTGCGCACGCCGCATGCGTGCACCGCGACGACCGAGGTCTCGGGGTCGAGGTGATCGCGCCCGCGCTCGATCGGCGCCTCCACCCAGCGGATCTTCTCGCGCGCCCAGGGCGCGGCCTCGCAGACCGCGTCGACCACGAGGTCGGCCTTCGGGGGCTTCTGGCGGTCGAGCAGCACCACCTCCTCGACCTCGCGCTCGATCGCGGCGAAGAGGAGCCCCGTCAGCCCGTGCCCGCAGCACACGTCGGCGACCTTCGGGGCGCGCAGGCGGCGACGGATCCGCGAGAACGTCTCGAAGCTCTCGAGGGTCTCCTTGACGTTGATGGCGCGCCGCGCAGCGAGCGCCCGCACGATCCGCATGGCCATCGGGTCGCCCCGGAACGACGGAGCGCTCTTGTGGTCGAGCCGGAAGGTCGAGCGAGCGGCCCACTTCAAGCTCTCGTCGTTGAACCCGCGGAAGATGCGAAACGGCGTCTCGGACATGCAGACCCGGTATAGCCCAGGTGCTTGCATGATTGGTTGGACCAATATAGAATGACGCCCATGGCCCAGCCCTGGTACCTGAAGGCGCTCCTGATCTTCCCCGCGCGCGTGGAGGCGAGCCTCGTGCGCGTGGAGGCGGCCGAGCTCGTCCCGGACACCCCGAACCCGTGGCAGATCGGACAGGGCGTGTTGCGTATGTGGCACCGCGTTCTCTTCCGTCCGGAGTCGATCGGCAACAGCGCGACCGACTCGGTCCGTCCCGGCTGGCGTGCGCGGCTGCTCCACAACCGTGCGCTGCGGTTCCCGTTCCTCGTCCGCGAGCGCGCGGTGGCGCCGCTCGACTTCTCGGGGCTGGCCAGCACTCGAGAGCGGATCATCAGGCACCTCCTCGGCGCCCACCACGACGGCTGGCAGTTCGCCTACGACCTGGCGCTCCTCTCGGTGCACCCTGGCGCGCTCGACGAGGCGCGCGCGCGGGCGGAGGCGGTGACGAACGGAGAGGACCCGAGGGCGGAGTGGCTCCGCGACCTCGTGGTGTTCGAGGGCTACCACGAGCGTCTGCTGGCGGCGTTGAGCGAGGCGCTCGAGCGAGGGGTGGAGCTGCCGCCGGAGATCGAGGCCGACCCAGACATCTCGTTCACGGGTTACCTCCGGTGGTGCGCTGCGCAGCCGGTGACGCCCGAGGCGACGCTGGCGGCGTGGCGCGAGGGGCGCTGGACCGTCGCGGACGGGCTGGCCGGGGAACCTGCCGAGGGCGACGTCGACGGGCGGGCGGCGGCGACAGCTGCAGTTGTGATGTAGTCGCCGCGTCGCAGCGGCTTCGGCGCCCGCTTCTGCTTCCGCCTCTGCGTCCGCTTCCGCGTCCGCGCCCGCTTCCGCGCCCGCCTCCGCGTCCGCGCCCGCTTCCGCGCCCGCCTCCGCGCCCGCGCCCGCTTCCGCGCCCGCCTCCGCGCCCGCCTCCGCGCCCGCCTCCGCGCCCGCCTCCGCGCCCGCCTCCGCGCCCGCCTCCGCGCCCGCCTCCGCGCCCGCCTCCGCGCCCGCCTCCGCGCCCGCCTCCGCGCCCG
>JAVJQK010000030.1 GCA_040218145.1 Sandaracinaceae bacterium
AGAGGGCCACCGCGCCCGCGCGATCCTCCGCGCCCGCGGCCTGACCGACCAGGTCATCGCCGACGCCCGCGATCTGCTCGCCCAGGTCGGCGCCCCACCCGAGCGCGACACCTCCGTCGCCGCCCCCGGCACCCGCGACGCCGCCGAGCAGCACCTCTGGCGCTGGTACATCGAGTGGAGCAGCATCGCCCGCCTCGCGATCCAGGACCGCCGCCTGCTCAGCTCCCTGGGCCTCCGTCGGCCCGGGAAGAAGCGCGGCGGCGGCGAGTCGTGAGCGGCGAGGGCGTGCTAGATCCCAACCGAAGCGGGTCCGGGGCAACGTTGCGATGAAGAAGTACTTCAAGCACTGGGCGGAATCGGACCTCGGGGAAGGGACCGCCTACATCGAGGTGACCGATGGCTGGCCTTCTCGACAGGTAGAGGTCTACGAGGATGAGTGGCGAGGCGCCGACGAGAAGCACAATGAGTGGCTCGCAGACCAGCCGCTGGATGAGCTCGGGCTCGAGCCAGAAGACGAGATGAGCGCGGCCGAGTTCGAGTCCATCTGGCATGAGGCGCTGAAGCGATGCCCACAGCTTTCGTAGCTGGCGACCTCTTCTCCGAGCCCGATCTCGAGGCGCTCGCTCACGGCTGCAACTGCGCCGGCGCGATGGGGCGGGGCATCGCGGTCGAGTTCCGCAAGCGCTTCCCGGAGATGTACGACATCTACAAGAAGCAGTGCCGCGATGGGAGGTTCACGCTCGGCGACGTCTTTTGCTGGCAGAGCGAGGCGGTCACGGTTTTCAACCTGGGAACGCAGAAGAGCTGGCGGACCAAGGCAGAGCTGTGGGCTGTCGAGCGAGCCGTAGAAAGAATGGTCGAGCAAGCACGGGCTCTTGGCATTCAGCGTATCGGCCTGCCTCGCATTGGCGCTGGCCTTGGTGGCCTCCAGTGGGAGGCTGAGGTCAGGCCACTTCTCGAGCGAATAGGGGATACCACTGCGGCTGAGCTCGTCGTCTTCGAGACCTTCGTGAAGAGGTGAGCGGCGACCGGCACGAGGCCACCGCAAACGGCCTCGGTCCGCTCTTCGAGCGCCTGGGCAGGTGGAGCGAGACGCCACCACGCACGCATGGCTGGGACCTCCTCGCGCCGCAGTAGTGAAGCGAGGAAGCCGCCGGGGAGCGGCGCTCGCGAACGGTGGCGGCGGGCCTCCGCGCGGGCGGGCCCCTGAGGCTACACGCCGACCCGCGCGAGCGCGGCGCCGACGCTGCGGCTCACGAGTGTCCCCGAGGCTCGCCCCACGCGCCCTCGTCTCACGGGATCTCCCAGCAACCGAGGTCGATGCCGGACGGCGGCAGCGTGTCGAGCGGCGTGGACGTCGCCCCGCCTCGCTCGAAGGCCACCGTGTAGCGCCCCGGGAGGGCGTGGAAGCGGGTCGCTCCGAGGGACAGCCGCGTGCCTCCGTAGGGCCCCTCCACGGCGCGCAGCACGATCCGCGGGCCGAAGAGCCCCTCCTCGGCCGCGAAGGGCTCGCCCGCCAGGGTCGTCACGACCTCGACCTCGACCCGCTCGAGCTCCACGTCGCTCGCGCCCGGCTCGACCGCGTCCCACAGCCTGCGGTGCGTCGCCGGCCAGTCACCTGCTTCCTCGGGCCACGTCGGCTCGTAGTGGAGCGCGTACGGCTCACTGCCGACGAGCCAGACCTCGGCGTCGGTTCGCGCGGTGGTGTAGTAGCCCTCGACGAACGGGTGCTCGAAGCCCCACCAGCCCACCGCGCCCTCCAGCGGCGCCCCGCCCGAGGTGGCCCGGAGCGCGACCGGGACGAGCTCACTCTCCACGTCGTGAGGGCCCGGGCTCGCGAGGTCGACGACGCCGATCGAGGCGCCGTAGCCCAGCACCGCGACGTCGCGGGGGCACTCGTGGCTCGCCACCCGGAGCACGTGCGTCGTCGGGCTGCCCCACAGGGTCCAGCGCGAGGTCCCACCGACGCGATCCCCGAGCTCGTGATGGCCCACCCACGTCGTCGCCTCGTCCGTGGTGAAGGCGAGAGGGCACGCGTCAGGGCCGGGCCAGCGCCGCAGCGCGATGCGCACCTCGGAGCGGACACACGGGATGTCGATCGCGCTGGCGGTCTCGGTGGCGGGGCCCGCGTCGAGGGTGACCGTGCAGGCCGCCGCGGGGGTGACGCCCAGGGTGACGGGGCCGCGGGGCACGACGAGATCGATCTCCCCGTCGGTGTGCATGACCGGCACGGGCCACGCCCCGGGCGAGGCGACCTGGAGGGTCAGCCCCTCTCCGCTGGGGAAGGGAGCCCCCCCGAGGCTCACCGTGCCGCGGAGGCGCGCCAGTGGCAGCTCGAGCGAGAGCGGCGAGCCGTCGACGGCCAAGCCCTCGAACAGGCGCGCCGCGCGGGCGGCCACGCGCTCGTCCCGGGTCCCGCTCGGCTCGTAGTAGACGTCGTAGACGCCGGGCACGATCTGGAGCGTCCCGCGGCCGTCGACGAGATCGCCGAGCGGGACGAGGACTCCGGCGCGCTCGTGGAGTGCAGGAGACACGAACCGCAGCGCGCCGCCGAGCCACGCCGCGCTCGCACCCTCGAAGCGGACCTCGAGAGGCGCCTCGACCGTCGTGGCCGTGACCTCCAGCCGCTCGGCGTCCGGCCCCACCTCGACCGTCCCGAGCTCCAGGTGGCGCGCGCCCTCCACCAGGATTGCGTGGTACCGCCCCGGCGAGACGATCGCGCGAGGGCTCGTGATGCGCGCGCCGTCCTCGTAGAGCGCGACGTGCCCCTCGAGCGCGAAGTCCCCGCCTTCGCGGATGAGCTGGAGCCTCGCATCGGTTGTCGACGTCTCGGGGAGAGGCGCGCCGTCCAGCCGGAGCACGATCTCCACCTCCAGCGCGGGCACGTCCAGCACGACCCGGGCTCCTCGACGGCATTCGGAGGTGCATCGCCCGGCGGAGAGGTCACAGGCCTCCGCCGGCGCGCACTCGTGGTCCGCGCTGCACTCGGCCTCGCAGCGGTTCGCGACGCAGCGCCCTCCCGACGCGCACCCCCCGCAGTCCACGGCGCCGCCGCAGCCGTCCTGTCGCGTCCCGCACTCGTCAGGCGCGCACGTGAGCGCCACGCACGCGTCCTCTTCGCCCGCGTCCCCCGCATCGGGAAGATCGGGCGGGGCGCCACAACCGACGAGACAGAGCACGAGCATCGCATACCGCGGCGACATTCGGTCACGGTAGCAGCGGAGGGGGCGTACTGAAAACGCGACCAAGCGACCGCTCCCCTGGCCCCCACGGGTTGCCGCGCGATGAGGGGGATGGATCAGATGAAGGACGGCTGGACCCCGCGGCCGGAGTTTGACGAATGAATAAGATCGTCCCCGAGGCTCGCCCCACGGGCCCAACGTCCGAACGGCGCCGCCGCAGCTAACGCAACCAGAACTGTCAGAGACCCTGGTTCGGGTATTGCCCCTACGCGGGTTCGGGTCTTGCCCCTACGGCAAGGTAGAGGAGCAGGAGGTCAAGGCGCACAAGTCATGGGCAGGGACCGTTGCTCTGCTTCGAAACGCCCGCGCTCATCCGTAGGCATGGATTGTCGTAGGTCACGCCGTCACACCCACACTCCGGCTGAGCGACGGGGCAGTCGTCGGGCAGCGGAAGGCAGCGACCCGGGCCAGCACACGTGCGTTCGGGGAACTCGCAGATGACGGCTCCCGGCATGCAGTCGGCGAGTGAGCTGCATCCGCCCGACCCGCCGTCGGTGCCAGCGTCGGACATGGCGCCGCCATCATTGCCAGCGTCGACCGGTTCCGGTGCGCCTGCGCCGCAAGCAACCAAGGCGAGGAGTGCGAGCAGGAGCGTGGCTCGTCTACAAGTCGTACGCACAGCGGAATCCAACGCGCCAGCTCCGACGGTTCGGCCCGCGCGCCTCGACGGGAGTGTCGGGCTCGGGCTCTGAGCGCCCGAAGAACAAGCGAGAAACGGTGGGGCTTCCGAGTATGCCTTGGTCGAGCGGGTAGCGGAAACCAGAGGGCTGGTCCTCGTCGCTCACGAACAGGATCTGGGCCAGCCAGAGCTCGATCTGATTCGTGATCGACCGCCAGTTCGCTCCAGCGACCACAAAGCCGTCGTCGCACGAAGCCCGCACCGGCGGGGCCGGCCGCACGAGCGGAGCATCGCCGGGATACACGGCCGGAAGGTCCCCGCGGCAATCGAGCAGGAATTCGCTGACGTTGCCCACGAGGTCGTCGAAGCCGCGCGGGCTGCGCCCGCTCGCGGCCATTCCCGGCGCCCGAGGGAGCGGGTCAGGGCCCGACCCGACGCCAACCGACGCGTAGTCCAGATACCAGTCTCCCCGGAGCCCGGGCCACGGGGGCGCGGTCTCCGGGGGAGGGCTATCACCCCAGGGGAAACGGGTGGTTGCCGAGGGGTTGCCAGGGGTCGTTCCTGCCTTCATCAGTTCCGCGGCGGTGGGCAACCGACCGCCTCGATCCTCGCAGTATGCGAAGGCGTCGGCCCGCGTGACGCACACGACCGGTGAAGTCTCGTGGTCGGCCTCCGGCACTCCCCCCGCGGTCCACCCCGACCGCTCGGGGACCAGATCGGACAGCACGTCCTGGTCGATCTCATGGTCGCGATAGCCGCACGTCAAGGGGGGTACGGCAGCCCCGACGCGGAGCGCAAACTCCAGGAACTCGGCCGACGTCACCTCGCGCCGGTCGAGCGCGTAGCTGTCGAGGTAGACCGAGACCGGCGGCACGGTCGGGAAGTCCTCGTCCGGCCCTTCCCGGAATACCTCGGTCGTATGCCACCTTCGAAGGTCGAACCAACCCCGCTCCACGCAGATCGCAGTGTCTGGCACGTCGGCTTCTGCGCAAGACGGACCGCGGGGCTCGACGGGGGGTAACCCGGAGCCATCCGTGCCCGCGTCCTCGACGCCGACGTCCGACGGACTGCCAGCGTCGTCTAGCGGCTGATGCGAGCAGTAGCACCCCGAAACCAGTAGTGAGAGGAGCGCGCAGGAGCTATGTTTCACGGTAGTCCACCCCCACGGCAGAAGATAATTGGATCGAAGACCTGAGTGCCCGAGCCCGCGTGGTGCGAGCGAAACCGAAAGGCTGGCACTTGACCACTACTGAGCAGGTTGTTCGCCTCGAGCACGAAGCTCGAGAACCGGTCGTCCGGGGTACTAGAAGCGGACGGGTACGGCTTCGAGTAGCCAACGCTGTATACGGTTTCCCATCCGTTTGTCGCCGTCTGTCGCTGGACCTCGAGATCGCACGAACCATTGTTTCCCCACAGGACGGAAAACGTGAAATGGCAATGCGTTGTGGACGACCCGAAGGGGGCACCCCCACCTGGGTGAAGGAGGAAGCCATCGTCAGCTATAGGCTGCCACCAACAGTCGCTGGCGCCACCGCGTGATCCCTCCTTCATTTCCCAATTTGATGCGACCATCCTTCCGGGCTCACAGAGGTCAATGCAACCGTCGCAGTCCAGCCCCCTGTCGATTCCCTCCATCCCATTGTTGAAGGACTCTATCTCGCACGGGACGCATAGCGGATCGAACTCGCCGGCCGCAGCCGTGAGGGAGTACATGTGGTACTGCACGCCAACACGAGCGGACTCGTAGCTGCGGTTCACTCCACCGATCGAGCTCATCAAGCTCCCGGTGTCGGAGTGCTCCCACACGGCCTTCGTAAAAGTGGCTCGTGCCGTGAGCTCGTCGAACCCCGAAGCCGGAGCGAACTCCCGTGTCCAGAGACCGGACGCAAAGGTGCCGACGGTCTGCGGTCCATAGGCTATGCTTGGAGACGTCGACTCGAGTGAGGAAGCGGCGGAAACCATGCGCGCAATTGCCCGCAGTTGGTCGGTCGCGGCCTCCTTGATGATTTCATCGGCGTTGGGGTCACACTCGATGTAGAAGTTGGTGCATCCCGACGGAAGCTCGACGGCAGCGGCAAGCGTCGGCGACAGGCCATGAGCGGCGTGCTCGTCGAGCGTTCCGGACGCAGTGTAGAGGATGTTCCTTGCAGAATCACGAAAGTAGGGAAACGGTCCGCCCGGCGAGACAGTGTCCACGTGCACGTTCGAGTGAGTGTCGCCGAAGAACTGCCGTGTTAGGGCATGGTCGGCCGAGATGCAGTTAAAATCGGCCATGGTGAGGCCGCAGCGGGGTCCGATGCTATCGGTACCAGGTTTGTATCCGGCGGGATGGATCAGCAGGTTGCCATATGCGTGATAGTCCAGGACGGCGATCGGTTCCTGCGAGTGACCGGAGAGCGTGCCGGCGATGAGAGACTCGATCGCCTGTGTCTCCCATTCCGAGCCAGCGCTCCATCCCGGATGCGTCGTATCAGCTGCGCACCGGACGGGTGTATCGGCCAACTCGCCGTGCAGTGCAGTGTGGTTCCTGTTGAGATCCACTCCGTGATCGCAGTCGACTGTATCGCGGTTGCCGCGCCACGATCTGAATCCATTGCGCGTGTGATCATAGCCATCCGGGTTCGCTACCGGGACGATCACGAGCGAAGCCATGTTGAGGTCGTCTCTTAGGCCAGTGAAGTCTTGACCATTCACGTAGCCGGTGGCGACGACATCTAGTAGGTAACGGGACAGCTGAAGCGCGGTAGCCATGGCCATCCATTCCCTCGCATGCTGGGTTGCGATGACGTAGATGGTGGGAGGTTTCTCAATGGGCTCGTAGGGACCGAACTGAATGGCGCGAATCGTGTTGGGACTTCCGTTCAAGTACGTCCGTCCTATCCCATACGTCTCGATGGCCGAGTGTTCCGCGGCGATCTGGTCCAATTCTTCGGCGATCATCGCGTACGACTTGAAGGTGTCGTCCGTGACCAGGCTGCAGGAGGTCTCGACGAAGCACGAGGAACGGAGTCCGGCGGTTGTGGCGCCGACGCTGGCCCTCGTTCCAGATCCGACCGAGTCCAGCGGTTCCAAGCCAAACTCGCGCATCATCTCGGCATGCCGCTCCGTGGTGTAGATCCTAATGCGTTCGCCGCCAGGTCCAACGGAGTAGGGCCCTTCGTAGACGATCTCCAGAGTTCCCAGAGCTCTCAGATCAGCCCGAGGTGTCACTCGGAACTCCCTGGATGCGGCCACTGTGTCGTCGAGATCCTCCGGCTCGCGCTCCTCCCTCGATGCCGGCTGTTCACAGCCGATCAGGACGGTCAGAATGGAGAACAGGAAGAGGGCGGCAGGGGAATGGTGAGCGTGAGGGTGCATGTGACTTGCTCAAGATGCTGTGGACGAACCAAGTGTCGACCCCCTGCACCCGGGGCGTCAACTCTAGCGTGGTGTCCGCTCGGGCCCGCGCCCCAGGCCGGCTCGTTGCGATCGACCTCACGAGTCCGCGCCCCAGGCCAGCTCATGGCGGTCGACCTCACGCAAGGAACAAGACCCGAACCGCGGCATCCGACTGCCATGAGCGGTGCCGGTTTGCACTCCCAAGGGACCGCCTGATTCTCAACCAGATGGGACCGGGGTCGGTCCCATGACGCTGAGCGGCGAGTGCCCGCCTGACGGCTCACCGTCACCCTCGGAGGCGCATCGCCCGACGTCCCGGAGGGGCATCGCCCCGGACCCGCGGCTGTCGTGCACGGAAGATTGTCCACGTCGCCGGAACGCACCGTCCGGCTCCACCGAGCGTCGGGCCGCAGACCCCGCGGGTGGCGCCTTCGGGAAGCTCGGCTCGGGAGAGGTGCCGGCGGCCGCTCTTGTCCGAGTGGATCGATATCCGCTCCCCGGTCCCGTCCCCCACGCCCGCCCGGCTTGCGGTAGAGTCCGCGCATGGCTGGTGACCAGACCGTCGAGCTCGACGCCGTTTACCTCCCCGTGAAGTCGGTGGAGGACGTCGAGGACGCTCTCGAAGGATATGCGCGCGTGCAGGGCAAGGCCGCCGCGGGGCCCTCGGGGCCGCTCGTGCGCGGCGAGGGGTTCGAGGTGGACTGCGCGGAGCTGGAGGCGTGGCCGGACGACGTGCTCGGAGAGGTCGTCACGGTGCGCGGGCGGCTCGTCCGGGAGGGCGGGGCGCTGAAGCTCGAGCGGCCGCTCTACGAGGTCGGCGAGTAGCTGCGGCTCAGACGTAGAGCTCGGGCTCGCGGTAGGCGGCGAAGGTCTGCAACAGATCGGCGTCGCTGGCGTCGAGGCGCTCGAGCTGGAGGCCGAGGCCGGGGCGGCCGGTGCGCTCGGCGCGGCTCCAGGTGACGGTGGCGCGGGCGGTGAGCTGGACGCCGCCCGGGAGGCAGAGCTGGGCCTCCACCGGAGTGCCGACGGCGAGCTCGCGGTAGGTGGCGACGAAGACGCCCTGGACGCGGCCGTCGAGGTCGGCGACGAGGTTGGACTCGCTGTAGGGCGCGAGGGCGACCTCGAGGTAGGCCTCCGCGGGGGCCTGGCGGCAGGGCTGGCTGTGACGCTCGAGGCGCTCGGGCTCGACGAGGGGCACGCGCAGGCCGAGGGGGCGCGCGTCGATGACGGTGCGGTCGTCGTCCTCGTCCAGCGCGCGCCGCTCGAGGAGCACGTTCCAGGTGCCGGCGGTGGGCGGGGTGAGGATGGAGGCGAAGGCGGTGTGCTGCTGCGTCGTCATGTGGCGGCCCCATTACAAGGGGCGTGCCAGCGGCTGGCGCGCAGGAAGATGGGCCGGGCGGCGTAACGATCGAGGGCCGGAGCGTAACAGCGGGGGGTCCGAGGTTACGGTCGACGCGTAACGGACGGCAGGCGGGCGTCACCCACGCAGCGTCGGGGCTCCGTCCGCAAGTCCTGCGCTTCCGTTTGGGCTGGAACGCCGGAGGTGGGGGCTGGCATGGGGCGTGGTACCTGCCCGCGGGTGGGGATCTCTCCAAAACCCGCGCCCGATACGCGCCCCGAGTCTCCGAAGGCCCTCGGCACGACGCCTCACCCGACGCAGCCCCGCAACACGGGACCGGTGCTGCTGGATCCGGGGGCGGTGATCGGGGGGAAGTACGAGATCGAGCGGGTGCTGGGCATCGGCGGGCACGGGGTGGTCTACGCGGCGCGGGACCTCGAGGAGAGCTTCGACGTGGCCATCAAGCTGCTGTCGCACCCGACGGGGCGGATCCCCGCCGCGATCTCGAGGCTGCGGCTGGAGCGGGAGGCGGAGATCCTGCAGAAGATCGCGCACCCGAACGTGGTGCACGTGCACGCGATCGGGTGGCTCGACGAGGACCGGCCGTTCCTTGTGATGGAGCGGCTTCACGGCCGGAGCGTGCACGACGATCTGGTGGAGCACGGGGTGATGGATCCGCCCGAGGCGTTCGCGCTGGTGCAGCCGGTGATGGACGCGCTCTCGCTCGCCCACGCGCACGGGATCGTGCACCGGGATCTGAAGCCGGCGAACCTGTTCCTGGAGGAGGACGGGACGGCGAAGCTGCTCGACTTCGGGGTCAGCACGGTCGAGGCGCGCGACGACCGGCTGACGCACCCGGGCGACGTGCTCGGGACGCCGGCGTATCTGGCGCCGGAGCAGCTGACCCCGCACGTGGGCATCGATGGGCGCACGGACGTCTACGGGATGGGCGTGACGCTCTACGAGATGATCACGGGGCGGCTGCCGTTCGAGGAGAGCGCGGCGCTCCTGTTCGAGTCGATCCTGTTCGACCCGCCGGTGCCGCCGAGCGTCTACCGGCCGGGGCTCGGCGCCGACATCGACGCCATCCTGCTGCGCGCGATGAGCAAATCCCCCGAGCGGCGCTTCGAGACGATGAAGACGTTCTCGGACGCGCTCGAGGCGAGCACGTTCACGGAGGAGCGGCCGCGCAAGTCCGACATCCGCGCGCTCGGGGCCGGGGAGCGAGAGCGCCGAAGGGTCCGGGCCGCGACGGGCGCGACGCACTCGTCGGACTGAGCCGGCCGGGAATTAAAAAGCGGCGGCCTCGGTGCGTTGGGGGGGGGTTGCACCGAGGCCGCCAGAAATTGACATGGCGCGGCGGGTCTAGGGGGGGGAGGGGCGACCCGCTTGGTCGCCATGTCGTTCAGACACTAGAGCGAGATGCGTGCCACGCGTCCTGGCTCACGGATCGGGCCTTTTTGGGGTGTCCGCGCCCCGGCTCTCGCGAAGTTGAAAGGCGCGGAATTCAGATCCGAAAAACGCAGAGATTCCGGGACGTGGCGAGGTGCCTCAGGTCGAGACACTCGTGCTCGCACGGCCTGGACGACCAGCCCCTTGGCGCCTTTGCGTCTTTGCGCGAGCTCACCCGAAGAAGGTGCAGCAGCCGGTCAGGCAGAAGAAGCCCTCGGGGCACGGCTCGGTGCCGGGCACGCCGCAGGCCTGGCGGCCGTCGTCGCACACGGGGGGAGGCGGGGCGCCGCCGTCGGGCCGCATGCCGCCGTCGGGCAGGGTGGTGCCGCCGTCGGAGGGGAAGCAGCTGGGGGGCAGCTCGGTGCGGCCCAGGCAGAGCTCGCACTCCTCGCAGGTGTTGAGGCAGTTGCCGACGGGGGTGCAGGGGTGGCAGCGCGCGTCGTCCTCGACCGCGTCGAGGGTGCAGCTGGGGGTGCCCGACTCGTCGACGCTGCCGATGAAGACCCAGCGGTCGCCGCCCGCGGGCAGGTTGCAGCAGCCGAAGCAGTCGCAGCCGTTCGGCACGAGGGGGCTGCAGATCTCGGCGCAGGCGGGCGCCTGCTCGGCCGGGCAGTTCGCGGCCGGCGGCGGCGGGTCCCGGAAGGCGCACTCGGGATCGGGCTCGAGGGGATCGCAGCGGTGATCCCAGTTGCACTGGTCGTTGCCGGAGCCCTGGTCCTGGTCGAAGTAGCAGTCGAGGCGGCAGGGCGCGGAGTCGCCGCCCGGGATGTTCAGGAAGAGGCCGCCCTCGTTGTTGTCGCAGGGGCCGAGGCAGTCCGGGTCCTCGTCGTCGGCGAGGCCGTCGCCGTCGTTGTCCATGGTGTCGCCGCACTGGTAGAGGTGGCCCTGGCAGGTGATGGGGCCCCCGCCGACGACGCGGCCGTCGGGCAAGATCACCGAGCCGTCGCCCGGGGTGACGCTCCCGTCGTCGCCGCCGAGGCCCGCGTCCATGCCGCCGCCGCCGCCGTCGGCTCCGCCGCCTCCGTCGAGGCCGGAGACGTCGCCGTCCGTCGGGGTGCCCTCCCCGTCCCCACAGGCGACCAGGAGCGAGCAAACCAGGGCTGTCGACAGCGCGGTGCGAACGATCATGCGCGTACCTCCGACCCTGTCTACGAGTCGGGACCGCGGTCGGAGACACCAGGGACCTCGAAGACCGCGTTCTCACCGCCGAATCCGTCGTCGACGTAGCGGCGCGCGCCGGGCGGGCGGGTCGGCGCGCCGTCGACGAGGAGGTGGTAGCGGTGGGCGCCCGGGCTCACCGCGAAGGTGCCCTCGAAGGCGCCGTCGGGTCCGCGGGTCAGCGCGCCGCGGCGCGCGTCCCAGTCGTTGAAGTCGCCGATCACCGAGACCTCGCGGGCGTCGATGGCGAAGCGGAAGCGCGCCGCGCCGTCGCGCACGGTCACGGGGCCGTCGTCGGGAGGCGGCTCGGGCGGCTCGGGGGGCGGCTCGGCGACGTCGAAGGCGAGCCGCAGGCCGAGCGCGATCTCGAAGCGGTCGTAGGCCAGGGCCTGCGGCTTGCCGCTCGCGTGGCCGAGCTCGATCGCGAGCCAGGGGCCGAGCCAGGGCAGGGGCTGGCCCCAGACCGCGAGCCGCAGCTCGTGCTCGCCGCCGGTGCGCGAGGCGGTCTCGAACTCGCGCTGCACGAACTGGTAGGCCAGCTCGCCGCCCACCCACTCGGTGCGCAGCCGGACCGAGGCGTAGGGCACCATGTCCGTGCGCGTGGCCTGGTTGTCGTCGCTCTCGCGGCGCCAGACCTCGAGGCCGATGGCGGCGTCGAGGTGCGCGTGTCGCCACAGCACGGCGAGCGCGCCGCCCCCCAGCGCGTCGGTCTGGCCGACGTCGAAGAGCCGGGCGCCGCCGAAGCCGTCGAGGTCGATGGCGAAGCCCTCCGGCAAGAGGAGGCGGGCGCCGCAGCGGCCGAGGGCGGACCACGCATCGTCGGCCCCGAAGCCCGAGTCGAGCCGGCCGCCTTCGGCCCGGCAGCGCGGGGAGATGGGGTCGAGGTCGAGGGCGGCGCTGACGGCGAGGCGCTCCGCGAAGAGAGCGCGCCCGGACTCGTAGACGCGGCCGTCGAGGTCGAAGCGCGCGCCGAGGCGGAGGCGCTCGAGCGGGAGCTGGCCCTCGAGCGCGCCGGCGGCGCGGAACACGCCCTCCCCCGCGCTCTCGCCGGGCCTCGGGGGACCACCCGGCGAGCGGCCCTGCGGGAGGCGGCGGTTGCCGCTCGGCGCGGCCAGCGCGGGGTTGGAGTCCCAGCCGCCGCCGAGGCGCAGCTCACCCGCCAGGCGCTGCGCGTGAGCGACCGGGGCCGAGGCGCACAGCCACGCGAGGAGGCTAATCCACGCGAAGGATCGCGTTCCGATGGCCGAACCCATCCTCGCGGTAGTTCGTCGCGTAGGGGTCGCTGACCCAGCGCTCTCCGTCCACCACGAACATGTAAGCATAGGAGCCGCTGGGCACGCGCAGGGCGCCCACGAAGACGCCGTCCCCTTCGGGATCCTCGAGCACCGCGTCGTCGGTCCGCCAGCCGTTGAAGTCGCCGGCCACGGCCACGGTGCGCGCGCCCTCGGCCGGCAAGACGAAGCGGACCAGGGCCTCGCCGGTCTCGGGCTGCGGCTCCGCGGCTGTCTCGGGGGCCGCGACCGGGGTCGAGGACCGCGGCGCGAGCGCGAAGAGGGCGACGGTGATCACCGCGCCGAGCCCCACCCAGAGCGCGGGGTGCAGCCTGGGCCGCGCGAGCCTGGACCGCGCGCGGCGCCAGAAGGGAGCGGGGGCCGCGTCGACCTCGGCGCGATGGCGCACCGCGCGGAGGACCGCGCCGTCGACGAGGTCGTCCGGGACCTCGGGGGACTCGAACGATCGCAACGCCTCCTGCACCTCGAGAGCGGCCCGGAGCTCGGCCGCGAGGGCCGGATCCCGCTCCGCGTCCGCGCGCAGCGCCGCGGCCTGCACCACGTCGAGCTCCCCGTCGACGAGCCGACGCACGCGCTCGGCCGGGCTCACGGCGCCTCCTCGAGGGCCGCCCGCAGCCGCTTGCGCGCGCGCACCACCCGGATCTTCAGGGCGGTGATCGGGGTGCCGGTGATCGCCCTCATGTCGCGGTAGGAGAGGCCCTGCAGGTCCTTGAGCACGAGCGCCTCGCGGTAGGAGGGGCGCAGCTCGGCCAGCGCGGTGTGCAGCCACTCCGCGCGCCGACCGCGCTCGAGCTCCTCCTCCGGGTCGGGCCGCTCGTCGGCGCGCTCGAGCACGGGGTCGTCGCCGGCGGCCCGCTCGCGCCGCTTGGCGCTCTTGAGGAAGTCCCGGCAGCCGTTGAGCGCGATGCGGTGGAGCCACGTGGTGAGGCGGTGGTTCCCGTCGTAGCGGGCGAGGCTCACGTAGGCCTTGGCGAAGCTGTCCTGCACGACGTCGCGCGCGTCCTCGGGGTGGCCGAGCAGGCGGACGGCCATGAGGTAGAGGGGCCGGTGGTGGGCCTCGACGATGCGCCGGAAGGCGCGCGCGTCGCCGTCGAGCGCGTCCCGCACCCAGCGGCGCTCGTCATGCGCTGCCGCGTGCGCCGCGTCGGGCGCCGCCGGCCGAACACTATCGAGGGCCGCCGCCACGTCTCCCATGGTCGCCGCGACCGCCCGGCGCGTCAACGCCTCGGCCGCCGCGCGCACCCGCCCCCACACGGCCGCCCACGCCGCGGCCCAGCCCTCGGAGCGCTCGGTCCCTCCCCCCCGGCGCGTCGTCGCGGATGCCGCGCGCGCGTCGCGCGAGCTCGGCCACCGCCTGTCCCCCACCCCTCCGGTGCGCTTCGGCCACCGACTCCACCGCCGCGGCGCCGGAGAAGCCACGCTCCCCCAGCTCCGCCACCGTCACGAGCGCCCGACGCGCCGCGGCCGCGTCGCCCCCCCGGGTGCGCACGTGACGGATCAACCTCTCCACCCCCTCGGCCGGCGCGCCCGCGCTGAGCGCGTCGACCGAGGCCCGCAGGAGCCGCCGCCGCGCGGCGCCGCGCAGCCGGAAGCTGCGGATCATGGCGTCGCTGGTGCGCATCCGGCCGAGCACGACCTCGACCGCGCCCGCGATCCGCGGGGCGGGCACGCCCTTGGACAGGCCCTCGGCGATCTTGTCGCGCAGCCACTCCATGGGCAACTGTTCTTGACGGGCCGCCTCGAGCGCGGCGTCGAGCCGCGGCCTGACGCTCGCCAGCCGCGCGTCCGCCTCGACCTGCCCGGACGCCTGCCCGGAGGCCTGCGCGGACGCCGCCGCGGGTCCGGCGAGGACGAGCGCGATCACGGCGAGACAGCGAGCGAGGCGGGGCACTGCAAACGTCCTACGAGGGAGGGGCCGCAACGGATACCCCTCCCCGCCTGGCGTATCTTAGCGGGGCCCCGCCTCGTACACCCGGCCAGGAGGTCCGGATGCATCGATTGGCTTGGCTCGGAATGATCTGCCTGGGGCTGACGGCGTGCGGCGGGGACGCGGCCTGCGTCGTCGGCGCGGCGGAGGGCTGCGGCGACGGGCTCACCTGCGAGTCCATCCAGGGCGGCGAGCCGCGCTGCGTGGAGCCGGTGATCGTGCGCGGGCGCGTGTTCGACGCGCTCGACGACGCGGCCATCGAGGGCGCGCGGATCGTGGCCCGGGACGCCAACGGCGGGGCGCGCTCCGGCGTCACGTTCAGCGGGCCGGACGGAGAGTACGCGCTGCCCATCTCGGTGCCGCGCGACGCGGAGGGGGATCCCCTCGACGAGGCCGTCACCCTGCGCGTGGACGCGAGCGGCTACCAGTCGTTCCCGAGCCCGCCGCGGCAGGCGGTCCCCCTCGACCTCGTCACCGCGACCCTCGTGGAGAGCGAATGGGTCGTCGAGAACGCTGCGACGGACGTGGCGCTGATCCCGCGCGAGGCCAGCGGTGGGACCATCTCGGGCACCGTCGAGCACCCCGACCCGGGCGGCATGCTCGTCGTGGCCGAGCAAGGCGGCGCGGCCGTCGCCACCTCGATCACCGGGACCGGCGGCTCCTTCGTGCTCTACGACGTGCCCGCGGGCGCGACGGACGTGCGCGCGTACCGCGCCGGCCTCTTCGCGGGGCCGGTCAGCGTGGACGCGACGGGCGACGTCGACGGCGTGGTCCTGACCGCGAGCGGCGAGGGCCTCGCCACGGTCGGCGGCTCGGTCAACATCGTCAACGCGCCTGGCGGGCTGAGCACGAGCGTGATCCTCGTGGTCGCCTCCACCTTCGACGAGGTCACGGCGCGGGGCGAGACCCCGACCGGCCTGCGCGCGGCGCCGGTCGACGGCCCGTTCACGATCGAGGGTGTGCCGCCGGGCCGCTACGCGGTGCTCGCCGCGTTCGAGAACGACCAGCTGGTCCGCGACCCCGACGAGGGCATCGCGGGCACGGCCATCGTGTTCGTCGACGTGGCGGGCGCGGACGTCGACATCAGCGAGTCGTTCAAGGTGACCGAGGCGCTCGAGGTGATCTCGCCCGGGGCCAGCGGCCTCGAGATCGTCACCTCGCCCCCCGAGCTCGTCTTCGCGCAGGACAGCTCCGAGGACGGCTACGAGCTGCGGCTCTACGACGCGCTCGGCAACCTCGTGCACGAGGACACGATGCTCCCGCCCGGCTCCGGGAGCATGCCCATCCGCTACCCGCTCGAGGGCGTGGTGACGCTCGAGCCGGGCATGATCTACCAGTTCCGGGCCTGGAGCTTCGGGCGCGGCTCGCTGATCAGCGCGACCGAGGATCTCCGCGGCGTGTTCCAGTACGAGCCCTGAGCGATCAGGGGCAGTCGAAGACGGCGTCGATCGCGTCGACGGCGGCCGCCGCGTCGGCGTCGCTCGGCGCGTCGCTCGCGAAGGCCGCGCGCAGGGTGGCGGCCGCGTCGGGGTCGCGCGCGGTGGCCTCGCGGTCGAGCGCCCGGCCCAGCGTGCGCGCGAGCTCCCAGTGGTAGAGCAGCTCCGCGTCGGTGGCCTCGCAGGCCTGGACCAGGCGGTCCCGGACGATCGCGGCCACTCCGTCGAGCACGGCGCGGTCGTACTGCGCGCGGGCCCGGTCGCGGAGCGCGAGGTCGGTGGCCATCGGGTCCGGGTCGAGGTCGCGCCAGCAGCGCAGGGCGAGCAGCCCGTCCCACGCGCGGTCGTGCGCCGCGGGGTCCACCGCCTCGACGCGCGCCGCGAGCCCGAGCCCGCCGCGCGCCGGCTCGCCGCCCGTGTAGTAGGCGTAGGCCGAGTCGCAGTCCTTCGGCGTGGTGGTGCAGGTGAGGCTCTCCTTGGCCGTCGACACGTAGAGGAACCAGAGGAGCGCCGCCTCGACCCGCGCCGCCTGCACGCGCGGCAGCGCGCCGCCGCCGCCCTCGATCCCGGCCGCGAAGGCGTCGAGGATCATCGGCGCGAGCACGGCCGGGCCGACGCAGTAGTCGGGGAACATCGCGGGCACGCCGTCGAGGGTGCAGTCGGTGCCGTCGGGGACGTCGAAGTGCGGGTCGTACCGGCGCACCACGCGCGAGTCGAGCCCCTCGTCGCGCTGGTAGATCAGGCGCCCCTCCAGGAAGTCGTCCGGGCTCGGGTCGCGCGCGGGGTCGAACAGCAGCGCGGCCAGCTCCTCGAACGCCGCGATGCGCGCGACGCTGCTGATGTCCTCCTGGATGCGGTGATATTCGCCGTCGTCGGAGACGCAGGCGGCCCACATGTCGTCCGCGCCCGGCGCGTAGTCGGTGTCGAGGGGCGCGCACTCGAAGTCGGGCGGCGTCGCGCTCAGCCCCTCACAGCGCGGCGGCTCGACCGACGCGTCGGTGACGGTCGTGGCGTCCGGCAGCCCCCCGTCCCCGCTCACGGGGTCCGTCTCGCAGGCTGCACACAGGCAAAGCATCGTTCCCAACAACAAGCTGCGCATGGCCGGCAGTCAAGCGCAGCCCGGCCCCTTTGTCGAGAACCATTCTCAGCCCATGTGCAGGCGGTCAGCGGGCGTCTCGGCAGCAGCGGAAGCCCTGGCCTTCGAAGGCGACCTCGGGGGGCTGGAAGGCGAGGGGCTCGGTGACGCACTGGGCGGCCTTCTCGTAGTTGGCGAAGGAGCCGCCGCGCAGCTCGCGCAGGGTGCCGGTCAGGTCGGCGCCGTCGACCCACTCGCCGAGGTTGCCGCTGAGGTCGAAGACGCCCTCCGGGGTGACGCAGCCCTGGTGGGAGCCGCCGGGGGCGAGCGAGCGGCCGACGACGGAGGTGCCGTCGCGGGCGGAGTTGCAGCGGCCGTCCTCGTACTCGGCGCCGTAGGGGTAGAGGCGGCCGCCGTCCTCGCCGGGGCGGACGCCGGTGCAGGCGAAGTGCCACTCCTCGCGGGTGCAGAGCCGGAAGCCAGCTTCACGGCACGCGGCGGCGGCGGTGTGGAAGGAGATCTCCGTGGTCGGCAGGCGGCCCGCGGCGGGAACGGCCTCGCGGCGCTCGACGGCCGCCTCGTGGCGATCGATGCACGCGTCGATCGCCTCGAGGTGCGCCATGCGCTCGGGGCACGGCGGCCCCGGCATACGCGCGGCCGGCCGCTCCTCGCCGCAGCCGACGAGGAGAAGGACGACCGCGAGGATCGGCGTCGCTCTCAGTAGGCCCAAGAGGCGCTGACCGACTGGAGGATCGGACGCTCGGTCCCGGTGCGCGTGAGCCGCGTCTCCACCCGGAGGTAGCGGTGGTTCTGGAAGCCCACCGGGCAGCTCGAGAGATCCGCGGGCGAGGTGTTGAAGGGCCCGCAGGCGACGCCGGCGTCGAGGGTGGCGAGGGTGTCCGCGGTGCGCGCGGTGACCTCGATGTCGGTGCCCGGAGGCTCGATCGACATCCAGTCCACCGTCGTCCAGTACGCGAGCGCGTAGCCGGAGTCGAAGACCTGCTCCCAGCGGCCCTCGGGCGAGACGAAGGTGCGCAGGAGGTGCCCGGTCATGTCGGAGTAGCTGTAGAGCTCCTGGCCCGCGTCGACGGTGTAGGTCGCCAGGTGCGCGCAGCCGGTGTCGAAGACGTTGACGGTGCCGCTCGTGAAGCGCGAGGGCATCCAGATGCGGCCCATGCGATCGACGGCCACGCCGTGCGGGTTGGTGCCCGACGGGTTGGCGGTCCGGCAGAGCTCGGCCCCGGTCGTGCCGTCGATGCCGATGAGCTGGTTGGTGCCGTACGCCGAGCCGTAGATGTTGCCGCTCGGGTGGGTGGTGACGGCGGTGACCTGGGTGACCGACGTGTTCAGCACCGCGCCCGTGGTGCGGTCGAGCGCGTGCACCGTGCCGCCGCCGCGCCAGCCGCCGAACCAGACCCGGTTCGCGCCGTCGGGCGAGATGCCGTAGTGGCTCGGGTTGGTGAAGGAGGTCTGGGCGTAGCTCGCGATGTCGACCCGGATGGTCGGCGACGAGCTGGTCCAGACGTAGCCGTCGGGGTCGGCGGTGAGGCCGTAGATGTTCTGGCCGACGTTGATCGTGTTGAGCACCACGCAGGTCGGGGGCGTGGTGGTCGTGTCCACCATCGTTCCGCTGATGTGGTAGAGGTCGCCGTTGTTGTAGGAGCCGGCCCAGATGTCACCGTTGCGGTCGATGGCGACCGAGCGGGCGATGTTGAGGACCGGCGCGCGGCAGATGAGCCCGCCGTCCGAGGCGCGCAGGTGCACGACGTTGGACTGCGCGGGGTCGGCCGGGTTGCTGCCGGTGTGCGCGCGGTTGCCGACCCAGACGCTGCCGTCCGAGGCGACCGCGGTGCGCGACGGGTAGCGGCCGTGTGAGGTGACCTGCCAGTTCTTGACGCCGGTGCGCGTGTCGAGCTGCGCGACCTGGTTGCGCGCGGTGACCGCGATGTAGATGTAGTCGAAGTCGACGGTCGAGCTGCCGAGCGTGACGCTGCCCGGGTACATCGGGTCCTCTTCGACGTCGTCGCAGGTGCGCCCGTCGGCCATGCAGTCGGCCGGCGTGCCCCACGTCTCGGTGAAGCAGGGCATCGGCGGGCAGGTGCCGCAGGCGTTGACCACGCCCTCGTCGACCGCGCCGTCGCAGTCGGTGTCCATGCCGTCGCAGACCTCGGCCGGGGTGGGCCCGCAGTCGCCGCACGCGTTGCGCACGCCCTCGTCGACGAGCCCGTCGCAGTCCTGGTCCTCGCCGTCGCAGATCTCGGTCGGGTCACACCAGCCGCAGGCGTTGCTGCCGCTCGCCCAGCGCTCGTCGGCCTCGCCGTCGCAGTCGTCGTCCTCGCCGTTGCAGATCTCCGGCAGCGGCAGGACCTGCCCGGTGCACGTGCCCCACTCGGGGAATTCCATGCTGCCCGAGCACATCTGGGTGCCGGCCACGCAGGTGCCGACGCCCTCGGTGCCGGGGGGGCCGCCGTAGCAGCTCTGCGAGTCGCCCGCGCCGCACTCGCAGCCGTCGTCGACCACGCCGTCGCAGTCGTCGTCGTAGCCGTTGCCGCACTCGTCGGTGGCGGCCGGCGCGCCGCAGCCGCCGCACGCGTTGGTCACGCCCTCGTCGGCGACGCCGTTGCAGTTGTCGTCGCGGCCGTTGCACACCTCGGGCGCGCCCGGGTGCACGTCGGGGTTGGCGTCGTCGCAGTCGGTGGGGAACGGGCTCCCGTCGCCGTCGCCGTCCGCGCAGCCCTCGTCGATGCGGCCGTCGCAGTCGTCGTCCACGCCGTCCGCCGCGCCGCCCGCGCACTCGGCGCCCGGGAGGGTCTGCCCGTCGCAGGTGCCCCAGCGGTTCTCGCCCGTGGCCGCGTCCGCGATGCAGTCGCGGCGGCCGCCCGCGCAGACGCCGGTGCCACCGGTGCCGAAGGGGCCCTCGTAGCAGGGCTGGTTCGTCGGCGGCTCACAGACGCACGAGGTGCCCGTCGCGCACTCGCAGCGGTAGTCGCACTCGCAGTCCTCGTCGGTCAGCCCGTCGCAGTCGTCGTCGAGCTCGTTGCCGCACAGCTCGACCGGCTCGTCGCCGCACTCGCCGCACGCGTTGCGCAGCCCCTCGTCGACGGTGCCGTCGCAGTCCTCGTCGGTGCCGTCGCAGGTCTCGTCGCCCGGGAGCGCCTCGCCGCGGCACTCGCCGACCATGCCGGGCTCCGCGCAGACCGCGACGCCGTTGCGGCAGACGCCCACGGTCGCGGTGCCAGCCGGGCCGGAGTAGCAGACCACGCGGTCGCCGCGCCGGCAGTCGCAGTCCGGCTCGTCGACGGTGCCGTCGCAGTCGTTGTCCACGCCGTCGCCGCACGCCTCGGCCGCGCCGGGCCGCACGCTGCGGTTCGTGTCGTCGCAGTCGTCGCCCCGCGCGCAGTCCTCGGAGATGGCGGAGTGCCCGTCGCCGTCCGCGTCCACGCACATCTCGTTCGGCGGGCCCGAGTCCTCCACATCACCGCCGTCTCCGACGCCGACGCAGACCCCGTCGACGCAGCGCTCGCCGGCCTCGCAGTCATCGGCGCTCGTGCACGAGCGCGGGGTGGTCGGTCCGCTGCAGTCGCAGCCAGAAGCAAAGAGGACGCCGGTCAGGGCGAGCGAGAAGGTCAAGCGGTTCATGCGGTGGGGCTCCGCCAGGGAGTCTAGCGGAACGGAAAAGTCCAGTCTGTGCCAATCGCGGCGTGGGACGCACGGGGGCTCGCGCAAAGCCGCAAAGGGACAGGGGCCGTCAGTCCGAGCAGGCGCCGATGCAGCGCCAGGCGCCGTCCGCGTGGCTGCAGCGGGAGCTGGAGCGGCACTCGGCGTCGCTCCGGCACGCGTCGTCGGCGCTCGCGGGCGCGATGGCCTCGGCGCCGTTCTGGACGCCGTCGATCCCGCCGCAGCCGGAGGACACGCGGCAGCCGTCGGCCCCGCGGCAGCGATCGGCCAGGCAGCGGTTCTGCCCGAGCGGGCCCACCCCGCAGACGCAGACCGCGCCGTCCCCGCAGTCCGCGGTGCTCGCGCACTCGTGGTACGTGCAGACCGCGGCGACGTGCGCCCGGGTGCAGCGGCCCTGCGCCCCGTCCACGCAGTCCGCGTCCGTCACGCACGCCCCGTCGGGCGGCTCGGGCGAGGTGTCGGAGGGACGCGGCGCGTCCGCGCACTGCCCCGCGCTCGAGGCCACGACCCCGTCCGCGTGCGTGCACGACTCCGTACACGACGCCTCACCGGCCGAGCCATCGCGACCTGCGTCCGGGTCGACCCCAACGCCGCACGCGCCGGCCAGCAGGAGCGACAGCGAGAGCAGGCCGAGCGAGCGCATCAGAGACACTCCCGATCCGGCACGCAGAACCCGAGGCCGGTGCGCGCGTCCTCGACGCACGACAGGCCGGCGACGGCGCACGGGGTCTCGGCGTCGCACGGGGCCGGACGGCAGAAGCCGAAAGTCGCGTCGCAGCGCGGGAGCTCCGGCGGGCACTCCCCGTCCCCGCAGCTGACGCTGCAGTAGCTCGGACAGGCGCCCTGACCGCCGACGCAGCTCAGCCCGACCGCCTCGCAGGTGTCGCTCGAGAGCTCACACGGCGCGCCCGCGGTCACGGCCGCGCCCCCGGCGTCGTCCGAAGAGACGCTCGAGTCCGCCGTCGCGGCGTCGCCCTCGTCGTCACCCGCGCCGCAGCCCACGAACGCGAGCACGACCAACACCAGGCCCAAGCGTCGCAACCCACACTGCCAGCTGTCCCCGGGCATCTCGGTCTCCACGCGTCGTCGCCGCCTCGAGCTCGGACTTCCATTCCGCGGCGCCAGTCCAGCTCGACGGAGTACACACCCCGTTCCGCGCTGTCAAACTGAGCTTCGCGTAACAGGCCGAGAGCCAGTCAGCCGAACAGACACTAGGCGACGGCCCAGGTGAACTCATCATACTCCCACCGAAAGTAGCGCTGTAACCTGTCGCACGTCTCGATCCAGGAATGCCCCTCGCATGACGCAATCAACCTATCAAGTAGCCTGAAGAGCTCGGCCCAAGAAAAACTGGAGAAAACGAGCGTTGCTCGCGCAGAGATCACTGGATGGCCCGGGCGATCGAGCTTTCGCAGCCCCTCGGGGGTGGCGACCATGCAATCGAAGACATCGGCCCCCTCCTCGCCGGCTGGGCCGATCTCGATTTGCAGGAGAAAACACACGTCCGCGTCGCTCTCGGGCTCCCAGACGCCTATTTCTACGTCCGGAGAGCTCATCGACCTGATTTGATTCTTGATCATCGATGCACCTCAAAGGCTCCGTTGGTCAGCACACCTACGCCGTAGCAGCACGAGCCTTCACCGCTGCGAGTACGCGGCCGTCTGCACGAAGCACCACCCGCGTCGCGACGAGCGAGTCGAACTCGACATCTACGTCCGACTCAGCCGAGCAGAGCGAGCACGTGACAGTGGTCGTTTCATACAGGGCTCCGACCGGGTTGCGTTCGCAGAATCCAATCCAATCCAGTTCGTCGGCAGCCGAGAACCACCGCATCTTCTCGCCGATACGATACTCTCGATTCATGAAACGCCCTGCCTCATCACCGTCGAAGTCAGCCGCCACATGAACTTGCGCCCTGGCCTCCACGACCTGGCCGCAATGAGGACACTGCATCTGAAACCGAAGGTAGTTGAATGCGGCCACTGCACTCTCCCAGAAGCCACTACATCTTGACGGCGACGATGTTCGAGAGACCGCGAGTGCGCATCCACTCGACGACTCTCTCCGACACGTACATTGCGACGTCGCCCGGGGACCGAGCGAAGTCACTGCCCTCGAGAGAGATGGGCGGCATCGGGCGGCCCCCGATCCGTCTTTCGCAGTCTTCGCAGAATTTGTCACGAGGAGACGAGGCAACCGGTCCTGCGTAGGTCTCGGGCACCAGCTCTAGCATCTCGGGCAGGTCGTGGCCCGCCACGGTCGGCATCCCCGCAGCGGGCAACTCATCATCCTCGAAGTTGTCGAAGTACTCGGCCGGGGCCTCAGCTGCGGGAGCCAGGTGCACCCGCGCGAGACTCAACCCACGGAACTGCTGCGCGAGTAGGTCGTCCAGGAGCTCCCCCTGCTTGATCCATACGACTCCCGGAAGAGGGTGAATCAGTTCCTCCGTGATCGGGCCCCAGCACTCACCCATCGGTACCCCGACGTAGGCGCCAGGAGTGAGCGTCTGCGGCCGCAACCCAAGCGTAGCCTCCCACTGCTGACTCATCTGCCTCCAAAGTGACGGTGAGAGAGCCTGGTGGTCGAAGTCGAGGGCTCGAGGGGGTGCGTCCAGCACGATTCGATCGGAGGAGGACCAAACACCGCACCGCGGACAGCTCAGCCGGGGCAAGTAACCGCTCTCGCCGCTCAGTCCGCACGGATTTGCTCGGCTACTCTCGCCATCGGTCTCGTACTCAGGTTCCCGCAGGCGATAGATGCGCATCGTGGTCAGCCCCATCGAGAGACACCGAACAGTCGGCAGGTTGCTCAGACCAAAGCCGGCCGGTGAACCAGCTGCTCGACTGGCGGGAACCAAAGCGCTTCATCGCCCAGCGTCATGAGGTCAGTGGCCCCGGGTGCAGCCGGGTGGTTACCACAGGCTGCCCCGCGCGAGCCGACAGGGTGAGCTTCGCGCCATTCGCGAACGTCATGACGAACGTACAATCATCCATGGACGCGTCGGATATCTCCACGCCTCGGACCCGAAGCTCTTCGGCGAGGTCTACCCAACGCTCGCCCGGCTCCAGCGCCTCGCTACCACCCATCTCTTCCGGGGAATAGGCCTCTTCCCAATCCAGCATGCCCTCGTCTACTCCGAAGGTGTGCCACGTACCCTCCAGCCGGATGGAGAGCACCGTATACCCGACACCCGGAGTCCATATGGCAACGAACTCGTCACAGCGCAGCCCATGGACCTCTGTGACGGCCGTTGTTTCGTGCTGCCTCGTGACCTTCGGACGCTCCATCTGATCTACTCGTTACCAGAGTCCTTGGCTTCGCCCAAGAGTTCTTCAGCCCAATTGACGTGGTAGGTATCCCCGCACTCTTTTCCATGACCGCCGCGACCGATATCGACCCTGACTGGTTCACCATCCGAGATGAATATGTCGACTCTGACATCTCCGATACGAGCCCAGTAGTATCCTTCGTCCATGTACTCGATATGAAACCAGTCATCCACGGACAATTCGTCGAAGACCTGCTGGTCAGGCGAAGTCAAAGCAGGGCGGCTACGCACGACCCAATCGGCTCCGATCAGACGCCTCTTCTTCGTTTCATTTGCCACGCGACACTCCCAGCACCAAAGTGGACCACATCACAAGTACTCATCTACCGCCAGCTCGTCGAAGACCTCTCGATCGGGGGCCTCCAAAGCTGGCCGAGCTCGCACGACCCAAGAGGCTCCGATCGGCTCCTTCTTCTCGTCACCCGTCAACGTGCTGCTCCCGGCTGCATCGATGTAGTACTACCACACATGTCGGTCGTCCACGCTACTCCAGGTGCCGCCAGGGGTCCGGCTCCATGCAGCGCACGCTGTCGG
Organism: Sandaracinaceae bacterium; assembly: GCA_040218145.1. Lineage (GTDB taxonomy): Bacteria > Myxococcota_A > Polyangia > Polyangiales > Sandaracinaceae > JAVJQK01. Next base: position 24,459 of record JAVJQK010000030.1, read on the forward strand.
GGAAGTGTGAGCGGTAGTCGCGGCAGACGGAGGCGAGGGTGGGATAGCCCACGCGGTTGAAGGTGCCGTCGGGGAGCTGCAGCAGGAGGCA
>JAVJQK010000032.1 GCA_040218145.1 Sandaracinaceae bacterium
TGGATCGGCGAGCGCGACGTCGCGTCCAGCGCGGCGGGCCGACGACGAAATGCTTCAGCATTTCGGAGGAGCGACTGGCGCGCTGGGCGCGGCGTCCCGCCGGCGAGGCGCGCGCAGTCATTTTCGCCGCGCGCTGCTAGCGGACGCTGCGCCCATGTTCGAGCGCTGGGCCGGTGACCCGGACTTCACGCGCTATCTGTCCTGGCCAGTGCATCGTGGGGTCGAGGACTCCCGAGCGTTCATCGAGCGCGTGATTGGCGCCTGGAGGCGGCGAGACGGGCATCTCCCCTGGGTGATCGAGGATCGCATGGACGGACCGATCGGGAGCGTGGGTGTCACCCTGGACGCCCACCGAGTCTCGCTCGGCATGGGCATCGCGCCCGCCTGGCAGGGCCGAGGCTACGCGACGGAGGCGGTGCGGGCCGTGGTGGAGGCCGCGCTGACGGATCCGAAGGTGCACCGCCTTTGGGCGGTCTGCGACCTCGACAACCACGCCTCGGCCCGCGTGCTCGAGAAGAGCGGTCTGGAGTACGAGGGCGTTCTGCGAAGGTTCAGCCTGCGGCCGAACCTCTCGCAAACTCCCCGTGACTCCCATTGCTACGCGCGCGTCCGCTGAGCGTGCGCCCGTCGGTTCCGAGCCGAGGCGACGAGCGCAGCGAAGTCGCCCATCGGATCGAGCGAGGCGACGAGCGGTCGAGTGAGGCGCCCCAGCGGACCGAGTGAGGCGCCCGAGCAGCCTGAGCTGTGGAGGCGACGAGCGCAGCGAAGTCGCCATCGGATCGAGAGAGGCGACGAGCGTTTCCGCAGACCGAGTGCGGCGCTGAAGCGGATCGAGAGAGGCGACGAGCGCAGCGAAGTCGCCGAGCGGCTCGAGAGAGGCGACGAGCGGAGCGAAGTCGCCGAGCGGATCGAGAGAGGCGACGAGCGCAGCGAAGTCGCCGCAGGCGCCGCCATTGGGGTGGATCCCGCGGCAGCGGGCGGCCAGCTTTCGCGAAGCGAAAGCGCGAGCCGCGTGGCTCACGCGCGGAGCGCGGGACACGGGCGACGCAGTCGCCCGACTTGGGTGGGGGGGCCCCGTGGAGCCGGCGCAGCGAAGTGTGCGGAGGCGCAGCCGGAGCGCACTTCGTTGCGCCGGCGCAGCGGGGGGGAGGGGCTTGAAAAGCCCCTCCCAAGAAACTCAGTTGCAGCCGCAGCCGCCGCCGGCCGCGTCGAAGCCGCCGGCCGAGGCCTCGCGGACCTCGGTCGCGTGACCCTCGGCCGCCTCGAGCTCTTCCGCGCCGCCGAACTGCATGTCGGTGCGGGCGAGGCGCTCGCGCTCCCAGGGCTGGATGGTGACGCAGCCGCTCAGGCAGATGAGGCAGAAGGTGAAGGTGAGCAGGCGCATGGGTCAGAGCTCCAGGGTGAACGACAGGGTGCCGTCGAGGGCGTAGACCTCGTCGAGGCCGACGAAGTCCGGGTAGACGAAGGCGGTGCCGCCGACGGCGAACGCGACCTTCAGGTCGACGCCCTCGGTGAGGTGGGCGAGGCCCTGGTACGAGAAGGCGAGGCGGTTCGAGAAGGTAGGGCTCAGCTCGCGGTCGCGCGTGACGTACCGTATCTGCGCGCCAGGAGGCGGATCGTACCTTGCTTGATAGAAGCCGGCCGCGGTCTGCGTGTAGAAGCGATAGCGGATGGTGAGGGACTGGTTCTCCGCCGGCACCCACGCGATCTGCGCGATGGCGGTGTGGGAGTAGATCCCCCAGTCGTCGAAGTAGAAGCGGTAGCCGATCCCGCCGCTGGTGTCGTCGCTGAACGCGTAGCGGCCCTGCAGCACGAAGGCGTTGCGGATGCGGGTGCTCGGGTGCGCCTCCGGGACGCAGAGGCTCGCGGTGCCGAGCTCGCCGTTCTCCGGATCGATGCCGCACATGCCGTTTCCGCCCAGCCCGACGAAGCGGTAGACGCTGGACTGGAAGCCGGTGCGGTACATGCCCTCCCAGACCGCTTGCACGATCGCGTCAGGCGAGAGGATCTGCGACCACACGAGGCGCGCGCCGAAGGTGTCGAGCGGCTGCTCGAAGTTCGGGTCGCCGCTCCGGCCGACGATGTCGTGCACGTAGCGCAGGCTCTGGGTCAACGTGGTGCTCTTGCCGAAGAGCTCCTCCGTCGCGCGGAGCGTGAAGCCGTGGGACCAGTAGTCGTTCTCGCCCGAGTAGTAGTAGGCGCCGAGCAGGTTCACGTCGCCGAGCTGGTGGCTGACCGACAGGTCGAGCTGGTCGCGCTGCTCGGTGATCCACTGGTAGGGGGCGTCTTCTTCCGCGCGCGTGCCGACCGGGCGGGTGGCCGCGGTGCGGATGTCGATGCTCGCGCTGGTCCAGACGTCCGCCATGTACGAGGCGGTGACCTGGGTCTCCTCCTCGATGTCGACCTGCACCGCGGCGCGCGGGGAGACGACGATGGTGGCGTCGCTGTCACCCCGGATGAACACACCCGCCGTGCCCTCGTTGGCGGCGGCGACGGCAGGCACGGCGAGGAGCGCCGTGAAGCAGACCAGCGCCCGCGCCGCTGCCCGCGAGGGGCGTGTTGCGGGGCTGTCTACGGGGTGGGGCACTGCGTTGACTGCGAGCGGGGGGGCTTTGTGGTTCGTCGCGATGTGGGCGCTGCCCGGGAGACAGGGTACTGGGTCTCCGCGGGCAAGGGCAGGGGCAGGGCGCTCGGCGCGGTCTGGCCGCGCCTCGCTTCACTCGATGTAGTCCGCCGCGTCGCCCTGGGCCGCGCCGTCCGCGTCGATCCAGCTGTCGAGCACGACGCCCACGTCGGGGTCGGCCAGCAGCTGGGTGAGGTCCGCGCCGAGCGGGCCGCTCGTGTACGGGTTGGTGGCGCCGATGCGCAGGCCGCGCACGCGCTCGCGGTCGAGCGCCGGGTGGCTGCTCGAGGCGTTCGAGATGCCGTTCGCCTCGACCAGGCCGTCCAGGTTGTAGACCACGTCGTTGGCGTTGAAGGTCCGCGCCGGCGCGCCGTCCGGGCAGTACGCGCGGTTGGCGTTGTCGTCGAGCGGGTTCTCGGGGCAGCCCGTGTCGTCGAAGAGGAAGATGCCGGAGCCGAGGCCCGCCACCATGTGCACCCAGATCGGGCTGTCCAGCTGGTTTCCGGTGTTCTGGCCGATGTGCTGGCGCAGCAGGTTGAAGTCCAGGTTGTTGTAGTTCCGGTTCGCCAGCGCGTTGCGGAAGACGTCGTACTGCGCGCCGAAGGTGGCGAGCGAGTTGTCGGTCATGTGGCAGGCGACGCAGTAGCGCGGGCCCTCGTCCGAGCCGCTGACCCGGCCGCGGATGGAGTGCGGCATCATCGCGTCGTGGCTGAGCGCGCCGTGCGCGTCCCGGCCGCCGACGTCGGGGTTGTTGCCGTTGCCGTTGCGATCGCTGAACGCGAAGACCTGAGACTCGTTCCCGTTCAGGTCGAAGTACCGGTAGAACATCTGGATGCCCGGCTGGGTCTGCGTGATGCGGCCCCGCGCGTTGACGCCCAGGTAGAAGGGCACCGGCGTCTGGTAGGTGAAGTCCGCCGCGGCCTGGAACTGCACGATGCGCTCACCGGTCAGGTTGCTCGTGAAGTAGTTCGCCGGGTTGGCGTCGTAGCCGTTCGCGAGGTGGCAGCCCACGCAGTTGTTGGTCCAGCTCGAGTGGCAGCTCGCGCAGTCCATCCGGTCGGTGTGGCTGAAGCCCGCGGTGTAGGTGGTGGGGTCGGTCTGGAGCGGGCCGATGCCCGTGGCCGGGTTGCCGTCGGCGCGGCCCATCGCGTACGAGCCCATGGGCGTGTAGAGGCGCTGCCGCGTGAACGGGTTGACCTTGCCGTTGTCGACGACGACGTCGCGGGTCTGCACCACGAAGTGGCGGCGGCCGGTGAGGCGGCTCGTCAGGTAGAAGTCGTCGCCCTCGCGGGTCACGTGGCGGAGCGGGTTGCCCAGCCGGTCGATGCCGCACTCGGCCTCCCCGCCCGCGTAGGTGCGGCAGGGGACGGTCGCCGCGTACGAGCTGACGCCGCCGTGGCAGCTCTGGCACTCGATGTGGGTGCCCTGGCTCATGCGGCTCATGATGCGGCCGCTCGTGTCGTCACCGCGCGTCCCGCCGTGGAGGTCGCGGCTGCCGTGGCAGTCGATGCAGCCGAGGCCGGCCTCGTGGTGCACGTCCGCGGGCGTGTCGTCGCGGTTGTCGCCGTCGTAGTCCTCCACGAGGAGGTACTGGTCGGCGTCGCGGCCGTTGAAGGTGTTGTTCCCGACGGCCGGGTCGAACAGTCGCGTGTCGTTGGCCGTGTTCTCGAAGTTGTTCGGGTTCTCCGGGTACTGGTTGCCCTGCGCCACGTCGCGGTTCTGGTCGAGCCGGATGCCCCAGTACTGCATCACGGTGCGGTTGCTGCCCTGGTGGCAGCCGGCGCAGGCGTAGTCGCTGATGCCGCGCACGAAGGCGCCGCCCGGCAGGGTCTTGGCCACGTTGCGGATCTGGTGGCTGTCGATGTGCGCGCGCTCCGGCGCCGCGATGGCGTCGGGGTCGGCGGGCTCGAAGTGGTTGACGTTCGGGTCCGTGCTCCGGCTCCGGCCGTCGGCGCTGTACTCCATGTGGCAGGCGGTGCAGCCCGAGGAGCGGAAGTCGCCGTAGCGGTCGTTCTGGCCCGCGCTGCCGAGGTGGCAGTCGCCGCAGGTGATCCCGATCGCCTCGAAGTAGGTGTGCTCGAGCGGCGTGTTCGGGATGATCCGGTTGGCGCCGTCGGGGTCGCCCGCGGCCGTGACGTAGTCGCCGAAGTTGTTCGCGTTGTAGACGGGGTTCTCGTAGATCTCGCCCGTGCCGAACTGGCCGCGCTCCGGGAGCGCCTCGACGCGCCCGATGGAGCCGACGAGGTCGGCGGGGCCGTCCCAGTCGTCGTCCTGGTCGGCGCGCCAGCCGTAGTCGCCGGCCGTGTTCTCCCAGAGCCCGCGGTGCTCCGGGATCTCGTTCTCGAGGCCGGCCGTGTAGGCCGCGCCGCTGAACATGCCGACCGCGTTGCCGATGGGGCCGTTCTCGACCCACTCCGCGTGCTCGCCCGCGTGGCAGCCCGGGGTGCCGCAGCCCTCGCCGCTCGTCACGACGCGGAGGTCACCGGGGTTGATGAACTGAAGGTACTCGAGCGCGGTGTAGGTCACGCCGTCGACCGTGTAGTCGGGGAAGTTGTCGATGCCGGCGAGGGTGCGGCGGTTGGCGTAGGCGATCTCGTCCCTGATCAGCCGGTCGTCGTCGCCGATCTCCGGGGGCGGCGGCACGTGGCTGCCGAGGCGCCCGGTGCCCCGGCCGTTGCCGCCGTGGCAGGTCGTGCACTGCACGTTCGGCTCGCCCGGGAAGGGGTGCGGGTTGCTCATCCCGTCGCCCGCGTAGTCGTTCCGCTCCGAGCCGTTGTGGCAGCTCATGCAGCTCTCGGCCGGGCCGTCGGGGATGGGCGGGCCGCCGGCGTCGCCGCAGTCCGGGTCGGGATTGCAGAGCCGCGGGTCGCACTCGCAGCACGCGAGTCGATAGGTGATGTCGGTCTCGGTGCACCGGTCGAGCGCGTCGCAGTCATACGTCGTACCGCGGTACTCGTAGGCGTTGCACATCGGAGCCGGACCCACGCCGCCGTCGCCGGTGATGAAGGGGTCGGGCGAACAGGCGCTGGCGAGCAGCGCGAGGACGGTGAGCGGCGTGAGGCGTCGATTCATGGCTCTTCCTTCGTTCCCGAGAGGGGCCGGACGAGAGGCCCCGCTGCCGGCTCCGCATGTTTCGTGCCCAGCGTGATCCCCGGCGGAGGCAGCGGATCGGGGGGTCGAGGAACCCCGCATGCTCCCACAGAACGCGCTCCGTGTTCCAAAGAACCGGGGTGCTCGGTCACCACCGAGGACGCGGGACCCCGGCCAGTCGTGCACGATCCCCGATGAAACCAGCCCTTTTCGTGCCGAGCGCGCGGAGCCCGGTCGGCGCCGGGGCGGCGGCACGGGACGTGCGTGGGTTCGTGCCGTGTCCATCAGGAGGTACGAGATGAAGCGCTGGATGGTTGGTTTCTTCGCCGCGGGCGCGGCCCTTCTGGTCACCTCGGCCGTGGCGGCGCTCGACCCGGGCGCCCGCGCGCCCGCCTTCGACGGTCGGGCGCTCGCGAACGCGCAGCGGATCGACCTCGCGCAGCATCGCGGCTCGGTGGTGGTGGTCGACTTCTGGGCTTCGTGGTGTGAGCCGTGCGCCGAGGCGATGCCCGCCCTCGAGCGCATCTACCAGCGCTACCGCGGGCAGGGCCTGGTGGTGATCGGCGTGAGCGAGGACCGCACCGCGGACAACGCGCGCGGGTTCCTGAGCCGCACCCGGGTCTCCTTCCCCGTCATGCACGACGCGGATCACTCGGTGGCGAACCGCTTCAGCCCGCCCACGATGCCCTCCACCTACATCATCGACCGCCAGGGCGTCGTCCGGCATGTACACTCTGGGTTCCGCGGCGGTGACGCGGCGACCCTCGAGCGTCAGATCCGCGAGCTGCTGTAAGTCCATGCGCGCCCTCCTCCTCTTCCTCGCCGTCCTGGTCGCCGCCCCCGCGGGCGCGGCCGCGCAGGCGAGCGACACGCCCCGGGTGCTCTTCGCGCCCGGCGGAACGGTGCCCGTCCGCCTGCGCCGCACGGTCTCCCGCCTGCTCTCGTCCAACGCGGTCCTCGTCAGCTACGAGGACTACGTGCGGGCGTGCAACGAGGCGGGGATCCGGCCGAGCAGCGCGCGCGCGGTGCGGAGGGTGGGGACGCAGCAGAACGCGACGGTGATCGTCGTCGGGAGCTACGGCGGGCACTACCGCCGCCGCATGCTCCGCCTCCGCTACTACAGCGGCTCCAGCGGCGAGCTGATGACGAGCGGGAACTACGCGCTCCGCGGCCAGCATCTCCGCCCCTCCAGTCAGCACGCGATCTTGCGTGATCTCGCGACCGTCACCGGGGGCGCGCCGCCGCCCGCGCAAGCCAGCGCGGCGAGCGAGGAGCCGTCCTCCGAGGCCGAGGGCGAGGGCGGAGACCTGCCCCCGCCCCTCGACTGGGAAGCCCAGGAGGCGGCCGCGGCCGAGGAGGCGGCGGCGGAGCCCGCGCCCGAAGAGTCGAGCGACGGCGAGGCCACCCCCCTCTCGGAGCAGAAGCAGTGGGGCTTCGCGGTCAGCGCCGGCGCGGGCATCGCGCAGCGCTCGAGCAGCATCCCGATGGAGGGCGGCGCCGCGCGGCTGAGCACGATCCCGTTCCCGGCCATCCAGGCCCAGGTGCTCGGCTACGTCCGCCCGGACGCATCCAGCCGCTACCGCCTCGCCCTCGCGGTGCGCTACACGACCTCGGTCGGCCTCCAGGGCCGCGACGAGCGCGCCGACGGCAGCACCCGCACCACCGACATGCGGGCGCACCACCTGGCGATCGGCCTCCGCAACGACATCCCGCTCGCTCCGGGCGAGCGCCCGACCCGGCTCCAGCTCGAGGTGGGGTGGGGCTTCCGCATGCTCGACAGCGAGATCCCGGTGTCGATCCCGGATTACACGCTGAGCGGTATCTACGCGCGCATCGGGCTCTGGTTCCACATCGGGGACAGCCCCTTGTCGCTCGGCATCGTGCCCGAGATCGGTCACGTGGGGAGCCTCAGCGACGATCTGTCTCAGTCCGGACAGGTGCAGGATGGCTTCCTGGTGGGCGCCGAGGCGCACGTCCGGCTCGAGGTGATCCCCGAGGTGTCCATCCACCTCCTGTACCGCGAGGCGCACGCCTTCCTGGGCAGCGCGCGCGAAGGCGGGGGCGAGATGAACGACGCCGAGCGCTACGGAATCCTCCGCGCCGAGTATCAGTTCTAGAGACAACGAAATGATGCAGGCTTCCTGCCCTCTTCGGTGTTAGGCTCGGGCCGTGAGTCGAGGTGCAGAAGACGGCGCTGACCGGGGCAAGACGTCGACCTTCGCGGAGGTCGGTCCGGAGGAGGCCAGCGGCGTCCAGCGGAGCGACGCGCGCCGCACGGCGCTCGGCGCCGAGATCGAGCTGCAGCAGCGCGAGATTCGCAAGCTGCGAGGTCAGGTCGGGCGGCTCGAGCGGCTGCTGCGAATGCAGGCGGACGACAGCGCCGCGTCCAGGCACCTCGAGGAGCTCGTCCTCGAGTCCGAGCGGCGCGCCCACATCGACGAGGCGCTCCGGAGGGCCACGCTCGCCTTCCAGCGCTCGCCGAACGATCCCGACGCGGTGGTCCAGGTGGCGGGGCAGGCCTTGCTCGAAGGGGACCTCCGCTCGGTGCTCTGCGACGTCGACCCGGAGCGCGGCGAGGTCGTCTTCCGGCAGTACTTCGTCTCCCCCGTGCTGCTCCGCGCGACCGAGCAGCTGACGGGCATCCCGGCCGAGGGCTTCCGGCTCCGGACCCGCGACATCGAGCTCTTCCGCCGGGTCGTGGAGGATCGCGAGACGGTCTTCACCGACGACATGGTGGGCTTCGTCGAGCGGATGCTCCCCGAGCAGGTGCGGTGGACAGCCAGCCTCCTCGCCAACATCATCGGCGGCCGCGACGTCACGATGGCGCCGCTGGTGGTCGGCGGGCGCGTGGCGCACGTCTTCATGATCTTCTCGGAGCAGCTCCGCCCGCAGGATCGGCAGGCGGTCGCGTTCTTCGCGCAGCTGCTGGCCGCGGCGCACGAGCGGGCGCGCATGGTGCGGGAGCTCCAGGAGCACGTCGGGCGGCTCGAGGACACCCAGGCCCAGCTGGTCCAGGCGCAGAAGATGGAGGCGGTCGGCCAGCTGGTCGGCGGCATCGCGCACGACTTCAACAACATGCTCACGGCGATCGGCTCGGCGGCGCACCTCGCGCAGATCGAGGCGGACGAGCCAAATCGTCTCGAGTCGAACCTCGAGCTCGTGGCCGACGGAGTGCAGAAGGCCGGCACGCTCGCGCGTCAGCTGCTGCACCTCTCGCGGCCTTCCATGCGGGTCCTCGAGAAGGTCGACGTGGACGAGCTGCTGCACGACCTCGAGCCCCTGCTGACGCGCGTGCTCGACTCGGCGCACTTCCAGATCGATCTGGAGGCCGCGAGCGGCGCGACCATCGAGGTGGAGCGCTCTCAGCTCGAGCAGGTGGTGCTCAACTTCGTGGTCAACGCGCGCGACGCCATGCCCGAGGGGGGGCGCATCCGCGTCGCCGCCGTGCGCGCCGCCGACGGGCAGCTGGCCGGCGTCGAGGTCGCGGACACGGGCCAGGGCATGGACCCGGAGACGCGGGCGCGCGCGCTCGACCCGTTCTTCACGACCAAGGGCCGGCGCGGCACGGGCCTCGGCCTCTCGGTGGTCCGGTCGATCGTCGAGGCGCGCGCGGGCCGGCTGGAGATCGAGACCACCCCGGCGCGCGGCACGAGCATCCGCGCGCTCTTTCCCCTCGCCTGAGCCGCTCCCTAAACGCGGCGTCGCCGCCCGCGCGCCACGAGCGTGAGCAGCGCGAGCAGGCCCAGGAGCGTCGGCTCGACCGCGCGGGCGGGGGACGCGGCGCAGGCGCTCCCGACGCGAGAGCTCTCGGCGCGGTCGCCGAAGGGCGGGACCACCTGGGAGTAGAGGAGCACACCGTCGCCGGTGGGGTCGCCCGAGCCGTCGCTCGCGACCACGCCCGCGTGGATCCACATGGGTCCGGGCGGGGTCGCGGGCGCGGTCCACGTGAAGCGGAGGCGGGTCGCGCCGCAGCCGTCGACGGTGGCCACCCGGCGGCTCTGGGGCAGGTCGCTCAGGTGCGCCGCCTGCTCCGCGGGCGCGCCGTCGACGGGCAGGCAGAGATCGGCAGGCTGCGGGCCGCCGATCAGCTCGAGCGTGCCCATGCCGTTGCCGTTCTCGTCGGTGATCTCCACCGCCGCCCCGGCCGAGGCGCCGTCGGGCAGCTCCAGCTCGAGCGCGTAGGTCTCGCCGGCCGCGTAGCCGCCGTCCGGGAGGCCGGTCAGCTCGCCGTCGCGCGGCGGCGCCTCGCCGCGATGGCAGACGTTGCAGCTGTAGCCGTCGTTGAAGCTGCCCGTGAAGTAGCGACCGCCGCCGCCGCCTTCGAGGGCCGAGACCTCGAACTGCTCGTACTCCGAGAACGCCGCCGCCTCGGTCGGGGCGATCCCGAGCGAGACGAGCAAGGCGAGACACGCGCGCCTCATGGCGCCCCCGGGAAGCCGAGCCGCACCCAGTCCAGCAGGATGCGGTAGCTCGGGTGGTCGGGGCTCGGGTAGACGTCTTGCCCATGTTGATCGATGCCCATGTGCGGCGCGCCCCCGCGGTCGACCTCGAGGGGCTTGCGGATCAACAGCGTGTCCTCGGGGCGCCTCACGCCGCTCAGCATCGAGCGCGCGCGCTCGTAGGACGACGCGATCTCCTCCGGCGTCGCGGGGTCGTCGAGCGCAGTCAGGTCGTCGTTCATGCGCATGCGGTTGGGACCGAACACCCGGAAGAAGCGCTCGCGCGAGCCGTGACAGTCGGGGAAGCCGCAGTCCCGGAGGAGGATCGGGTAGACCTCGTTCTCGAAGACGACCGCGCTCGGCGCCGGTGGATCGGCAGGCGCATCGAAGGCGCAGCCGGCGAGGGTGAGCGCGAGCCATGAGATCGACACGGCGCGGCGCATGGAGCCCGTGCCTTTGCAGGGACCGCGCCGGTAGCTGGGGGTCGTCGAATCCATGGGGTCGGGGGAGGCTGGAGCCCCTGAAGTGGGGAGTATGGAGCGCTCTGGGTTCCCGCGTCCCCTGCTCCAACACCCCACTTTGATGTATCCTGGACGTGAGTTGAGCCACTTTCTCACGCCGCGGAGCTTGGCACGCTGCGTGATCGTTATCACGCCGATGCGCATTTCTTTCACGCACGTGCTCGCGCCCCTCGTCGCGCTCGGCCTCGTCGCGTGCGAGGCCGCGATCATCACCGCCCCCAGCGGGCCCGGCCCCGGGCCTGGGCCTGGGCCCGGCGGCGACCCCGAGATGATCTTCCTCGCGGAGGTCCAGCCGCTGCTCGAGGCGCGCTGCCGCAACTGTCACGAGGACCCCGAGGCGGCGCCGGTCTTCCTCGATCCCGCCGACTACTACGCGTCCGTGCTCGCGTACCCCGACCTCGTCGTGCCCGGCGCGCCGAACTCGAGCACGCTGGTGACCAAGGGCAACCACCGCGGCCCCGCGTGGGAGGCCTCCGAGGCGAGCATCGTCCGCGGCTGGATCCAGGCCGAAGCCGACGCCGGCATGACCGACGCGGGCACCGAGCCGGGGCCCGGGCCTTCGCGCGAGGCACGGATGACCTCCGCCTACCCGGTCGACGCAGGGGTCGAGAACCGGATCCCGCTCGCGGAGGTGGGACTGGTCGGCGCAGAGCTCGTCTTCACCGCCAACCGTGTCGCGAGCGGCATGATGCTCAACGACGTGCGCATCGTCGCCGCGAGCAGCTCCATCTCGTTCTCGCACCCGCGCCTCGTCATGTGGGCCGACACCACGCCGACCATGGACAGCGACCGCTTCAGCGATCTCGAGATGACGATCAGCGCCGGCATGAGCGGCACGCTCACCTCGAGCTGCGTGCTGGTCGACTTCCCGGAGAACGGGGAGCTGTCGGTGCAGTTCGAGTCCGCCTCGACTCTCTGAGCTCCGTCAGCCCTCGAGCAGCTCCAGCAGGTCGTCGACCGAGAGCTTCGCGTTCGTCTCCGCGCCCTCGAGGATGCCGCGGGCCAGCTCGCGCTTCTGCTCGTGGAGCTGCATCACCGCCTCTTCGATGGTGCCCTGGGAGACCAGGCGGACCACCGTGACCGGCTTGTCCTGCCCGATGCGGTGCGTGCGGTCGCTCGCCTGGTCTTCGACCGCGGGGTTCCACCACGGGTCGAGGTGGATGACGGTGTCGGCCGCGGTGAGGTTCAGGCCGGTGCCGCCCGCCTTGAGCGAGATGAGGAAGAACGGCGCCTCGCCGCGCTGCCATCGATCGACGAGCTCTCCGCGCTTGGCGGCCGGGGTGGAGCCGTCGAGGTAGAGGACCTCCCAGCCCTTCGCCTCGAGCGCGCGCCGCACGATCGCGAGGTGGGTGGTGAACTGGCTGAACACGAGCGAGCGGTGGCCCTCGCGGCGCAGATCGGCGGCCAGCTCCATCAGCTCGGTGAGCTTGGACGAGGAGACGCGCGACTCGGGGTGCACCAGCGTCGGGTGGCACGCGAGGCGCCGCAGACGCGTCAGCGCGCCGAGCACCGCGAAGCGCTTCTTCGGGTCCTCCGCCTTGGCCGCGAGCTGCTCGAGCGCCTGGCGCCGCTCGGCCTCGTAGAGCGCGCGCTCGTCGTCCGACAGCTCGATGGACCGCACGACCTCCGTGCGCGGCGGCAGCTCGGGCGCCACCTGCGCCTTGGTGCGGCGGAGCAGGAACGGCCGGAGCAGCTCGCGGAGCCGCTCGCGCTTGGCCAGGTCGTTGTCGCGCTCGATCGGGATCGCGAAGCGCGCGCGGAAGTGCTTCCAGGGCCCGAGCAGCCCCGGCACGAGGATGGAGTACAGGCTCCAGAGCTCGCCGAGGTGGTTCTCGAGGGGCGTGCCCGTGAGCGCGAGCCGGAAGCCCGCGTCGAGCTGACGCGCCGCCTTGGTGCGCGCGGCCTCGGGGTTCTTCAGCGCGTGCGCCTCGTCGAACACCGTCAGCGCGAAGTGGACCTCACGGAGCGCGTCGATGTCCCGCAGGAGGATGTCGTAGCTGGTGATCACCAGGTCGCCCGGCGCGAACGTGGAGACCATGGTCCCCCGGTCGGGGCCGCGGTAGATGCGGGGACGGAGCGTGGGGCTGAAGCGCTCGCACTCCTTGCGCCAGTTGTCGCTCAGCGAGGTGGGGCAGACGACGAGGGTCGGCCCGTCGCTCTGTCGCTCCAGCGCCAGCGCCAGCGCCTGCAGCGTCTTGCCGAGGCCCATGTCGTCCGCGAGGCACGCGCCGCTCGCCCAGCTCGCCACCCGCTCGAGCCACGTGATGCCCTCGCGCTGGTAGCTGCGCAGATCCGCGCGCAGCCCCTCGGGGACCTCGGGGTGGAGCTCGCTCGCCGCCTCGAGGCGCTTCTTGGTCTCGAGCCACTCGGCGTCCGCCTCGAAGCGGTCTTCGGGCAGGATCGCCTCGAGCTCGCCGATGGCCGCGCCCGACACGCCGAGCTCGCCCGCCTCCTCGAAGACGACGTCCTGGGCCGCGTTCAGCCGCGTGCGCAGGTCGTCCTCGATCCGCGCGAAGCGACCCTTGCCGAGCTTCACGTAGCGGCGGCCCTCGCGGAGGGCAGCCATGATCTGGGCGAGGCGCACCTTGCCTTCGTCCAGCTCGGCTTCGCCCTCGAGCGCGAACCAGTCGGTGAGCTTCTTCGAGCGGACCTTGAGGTTCCCGAAGCCCGCGCTGCCGACCACGCGCCATGGCGTCTGGTCCTCGGGCCACTCGACCGTGGCGAGGTCCGGCTGCTCGCGCATGCGATGGAGCAGCTCCAGCGCGTCTTCGGGCTCGTCCAGGCGCACGGTGTGCGGCCCGTCCGACTCCCCGGCGTCGAGACCGAGCGCGATCCCGACCTGCTCGGCCAGGCGTCGCTCGGCCGGGAGATCGCGAACGGTGTGAACGCGCTCCGAGCCATCCAGGCCGACGATCTGGGTGGGGCCCTCGCCCGGGGGCTGGACCGCGCCGCCGGGCAGCGGGCGCATGGCCACCGTCACGCGCAGCCCCCCGCCGGGGAGCGGCTCGAGCCGCAGGACCGGGCGCTGATCCGGATCGCGCGGCGCGCCTCGGAGGCGCGGCGGGAGCTCCACGCCGACGCTCGGCGGCAGGCGATAGAGGAGCTTCAGGAGCGTGTCGTCCGCGTCGGCGGGCAGCCCCGTCTCCCAGCGCGCGCAGGCCTCCGCCATCGCGAGCACCGAGTCGGGCAGGTCGACCACCGTGACCACGGAGGACGCCTCGTCGAGGAAGATGGCGTGCCGCGGCTCGACGCGCGCCGCCGCCATCTCGTGCGGCTCGAAGACCTCGTCCTGGAGCCGGAAGCGTATCCAGGTGGCCTCGTCCCGCTCGACGAGGCTGACCGAGACCTGCCCGCGCTTGACCCGGACCGGGCGCTGCGACGTCTCGGTGAAGATCACGCGCGGGTGGCCGATGAGGGCCTCGAAGACCGCGCCGAGCCCGCCTCGACCGGGGGCGAACCGGCCCGGTGAGACCAGCGCCTCCGCCACGCGGCGGTCCCGCACGTCGAGGCCTGGCTGATAGGGCAGCTCTCGCGCCTCGGTGACGCGCCCCTTCGTCCAGCCGCCGCGCTTTCGGCGCTTCTGGATCGCCGCCTCCACCGTGGGCTCCCCGTCGGTCCGCGCGATGCGCCAGACGAGGCGCTCGCCCTCTTCGAAGGGGGGCGGCGGCCCCGCGTCCGGCTGCACCTCGCGCTCGAGCTCCGCGAGGAGTCGATCCCAGCGCGGCTTCTCGAGCAGGACCCGCAGCTCGTCGTGGAGGCGGTCGTCCGGGTCGTGCAGCGCGTCGAGCACCCGCTCGGTCAGCACGCCGAGGCGCTCGGGGTGGCGGCGCTCCTGCACCTTGTCGCTGTCGAGCGAGGCCCGAGCGCGCTCGTCGGTGCGCTCGACGAGGGAGATCCACGCCTCGCCGTGGCCCCCGTAGCCGTGCGGATGCGAGAAGCTCATCCGCACCAGGAGCTCGCGCGGGTCGACCTCGACCTCGGTCTCGGCCGCGGGCAGCGGCAGCGGGGCCACGCCGCGATCCCGCAGGGCGTCGAGCACGCCGCGGATCCGGTCGACGGCGGCCGCCACGCGCGGGCTGTCTGGCACGCGCTGCCAGAGCTGCTCTCGACGCGCGTCGAGCTTCCTGCGGCCCGCGACCCAGGCGAGGTAGCTGCGGGCGGCCGCCTGCAGGTCGTTGCCGAGCCGGCCGGGGAGGATGCCGCCGAGGCCGTCGGCGATGGTCGAGCTGGGCGAGCGCAGCGCCTTGTCGCGCGCGCGGAAGGTGGGCGCGAGCGGCGCCACCAGGGCCAGCGGGTGCTGGAGCGCCTCCTCGACCTCGTGCTCGGCGAGCCACGCGCGGAGCTCCGCGCCGCGCTCGGGCGGGGCGTCGTCCACCGCGTCGAGCGCCTCGACGTAGGACGCCTCGTCGTCTCCCCCCGCCCACGAGAGGAACGCGCTGACCACGGCCTCCCACTCGTTCTGGCTCAGGAAGTCTCGCAGCTCGGAGTTGCCCCGCCGGGTGAAGAAGTCCTCCACCGGATCGCGCAGCGCGCGCCCGTGGTCGTGCAGCACGCGGCTGGCGGAGTGATCGGCGTGCATGAGCACGGACACGAGGGGCTCGTGCACCATGCGCTCACCGGCCAGCGAAAACAGCCGGCTCTCGAGCTCCTGCATGCTCTGGGGCAAACTCACGGGCGGGACCCTAGCGCCAGATAAAGCCCGCCGCCTCTTCTTCCAGGACTCATGGAAAAGACGCCGCAGGGGGGGCGAGAAGCGGCGGCCCGCCGCCAGCTCCCAGGCCCGCACCCAGGCGTCGAACGCCGGCAAGGATTCGTGCATGCGCCCACCGACGGAAGGCGGAGGTCAGGACTGACGGAAACGCGCGCCTTCAGCCGGACGAGGTGGAGTCGTTCTCCACGAGCTCGGCGTCGATCTTGGTCCGGACGCCGCTCAGCTCCTCCGGCGGCTCGCTCGCGAGCTGGAGCGCGGCCTCGCGCACCCCGCTGCGGACCAGCATGCGCCGGACGCGCGCGCGGAGCTGTCGCGGGTTGAAGGGCTTCTCGAGGTAGTCGTCGGCGCCGTTGGCGAACGCGTGCTCGACGTGCTCGTCCTCGCCGAGCGAGGTGAGCATCATGATCGGGACGCGTCGGTATCCGGGGAGCTTGCGCAGCTCGGTGAGGGCGGAGAAGCCGTCCAGGCGCGGCATCTGGCCGTCGAGGATGACGAGGGCGAAGCTCTCGCCCCGCGCCGCCTCGACCGCGTCTTCTCCGTCGCTGCACGCCACGACGTCGTAGCCGGCCCGCTCCAGGAGCCCGCGGACGCACCGGATCATCAGCTCGTCGTCGTCGGCGATCAGGACGCGAGGGCGCGTCGCGCTCGTCGGGATGAGGGTCGTCACGCGGTCCCGCCCCGCGCCCTTCGCGTGGTAGAGGCGTGAGTCCGCCCCCGCGAAGGCGTGCCCGAGCTGCTCGTCCAGGCCCACCTCGGTGAGGCCTGCGCTGAAGGTCACGCGGAGGTCGCCCTCGACCTGGAACTCGGTCGCGGCGAGAGAGCTCCGGGCTCGATCGAGCGCGCGCTCCGCGTCTGCGAGGCTCGTGTCCGTGAAGAGCACGGTCATCTCCTCGCCGCCCCAGCGCGCGACCATGTCGCCCTCACGGAAGCTCTCGACGAGCACGCCCGCGGTGATCCGCAGGACCTCGTCTCCGGCGCTGTGTCCGTACGTGTCGTTGACGTCCTTGAAGCGGTCGAGATCGATCACCGCCAGGCACATCGGGGCGTCGCTGCGTCGACGGCGCGCCTGCTGCTCGTCGAAGTACGCCTCGAAGGCGCGGCGATTCGGGAGGCCCGTCAGCGCGTCGACGCGCGCCTCCTCCGAGAGCCTCCGCGTCCGCTCCACGGTCGTGTCCACGGCCACGCCCAGCAGCTCGAGGTCGAGCGGCTTGACGAAGACCTGCGTCGCCCCGAGCGCGAGGCACTCGGCCCGGGTCGTCGTCTCGGTGCGCGCGGTGACGACGATGACCGGTAGATCCGGCCGCGTCTCCCGGACTTCGCCGAGGAGCTCGCGCCCATCCTCGTGGCCGAGCATGAGGTCCAGCACCACGCAGTCGAAGTCGAAGACCGAGAGGTGCGTGCGCGCCTCGTCGAGATCCTTCGCCGGCAGCAAAATCATGCCCGCGCCGCCCATCACCGCCGACGCGAGCTGCCGCATGTCCGGGTCGTCGTCGATGAAGAGCACCCGCGCCGGCGCCCGGTCGGTGCCCTCGGCCACCCCACGCAGCACATCCAGCAGCGTCAGGAGCGGCCGCTCCAGGTGCCTCGTCGGGGCCTCCTCGACCGCCGCCGCGGCCACGCTGACCTCGGGCGCGCCGTAGCTCGATCCGGTGCCGCGGAGCTGATGGGCGAGACGTCGGATGGTCTCCTCGGCCGCGGCGTCGCCCCGGCGTATCTCGGCCAGCGCGCGCCCGAGCACGCGGCGCTTCGCGCTGACCCCACGCCGGAACGTGGGCAGCAGCTTCGCGCGGATGCGCTCGAGCTTCTGGCCGCGTTCGGTCGCGCGGGGCTCTGCTGCGGTGCCGAGAGTCATGGGTACCTCCGATCAACGGTGCCCCGTCTCCCCTCTTGAGGTGCAGCGCGGCCGATCAGCGGCCTTTTCGAGGGATCGCCACACAGAACGTGCTCCCCCGGCCGAGCTCGCTCTCCACCCAGATTCGACCGCCGTGCGCTTCGACCGCCGCGCGGCAGAACGCCAGGCCGAGCCCCGTGGAAGGGACGCCCGGGCTCCCCTTGGCCTCGATGGCCGAGAAGCGGTCGAAGATGCGCTCGCGGTCCGCGGGCCGGATGCCGGGCCCGCGATCTTCCACGCTCAGGCGCACCGTCGCCCCATCCTCGAGGCGCGGATCCCGCTCGACGAGCCTGACGCGCACGGTGAGCATGGAATGCTCCGGGCTGAACTTGATGCCGTTGACCAGGAGGTTCTGGGCGACCCGGGTGAGCAGCCCGGCGTCGAGCGCGCACTCCGCGGGCGAGGGCGCGTCGAGCAGGATGGCCACGTCGCGCACCGATCCGATGACCTCCATCTGGCTGCACACCTGCTCGGCGAGCGCCGCGAGGTCGATCCGCGCCAGCTTCGGCGTGAGCGCGCCGCTCTCCAGGCGGTGCAGCTGGAGCAGGCCGTCGATCAGGACGAGCATCTCCTCGCACGACGAGACGGCCTCGGGCACGTAGCCGGCCATGTCCTGACGCTGCTCCTCGCTCAGCGCGTCGGGCGGGAGGGAGGCCAGATCGCTCTGGAGCAGCGACAGCGACGTGCGCACGACGCTGAGCGGGCTTCGCAGATCGTGCACCAGCATCGCGGCCATGTCCTCGCGCATGCGCTCGATGCGCGCGCGCTGCTTGGCCGCCTCCACGGCGCGGGCGAGCTGCTCGGCGACGGTCTCGAGGAAGGTCTGGTCCTCCGCGTCGAGGCCGCCGACCTCTCGCGTCTCCACGTCGAGGTAGCCGACCACGCGATCTTCGACGATGAGCGGACAGCAGAGCTCGCAGCGGAGGTCGGGGTGCGTCTGCACGACGTTCACCCGGGCGCGCACGTCGGGCACGAGCAGACTCGCTCCTCGCGCGACGACCTCGCCGACCACGCCCTCGCCGACCCGCTGGCGATGGCCGGCCTGCAGGAGCACCTCCAGCTCGCTGCTGATCGCCTCGAGGATGGTGTGCGTGCCGTCGTCGTCGACGGTGCCGATGGCCGCGAACGCGTAGCCGCTCTCCTGCCGCAACACCGTGACCGTGCGCCGCATCAGCTCCGGGAGGTCGGTGATGGCGCCGGCTTCGCGCCCGAGCATGGCGAGGATCTGGAGGTGCCGCTGTCGCTTGTGCATCTCACCGAGGAGGCTCGCGACGCGGATCGCCTGGGCGACGGGCGCGGCGACGCCGAGCAGGAGCGCGAGGTCCTGCGGACCGAACCGGTCCGGCGTTCGGCTCTCCGCGTCGATGGCCCCGATCACCTTGCCGCCCAGGCTGAGCGGCACGGTCACCTCGCTCCGGACCCCGTCCATGATCGGCACGTAGCCGGAGAAGCGGGTGACGTCCGGCACGAGCAGCGGCTCGCCGCTCTCGACCACGCGCCCCACGATCCCCGTGCCGAGCGCGAGGCGATGCCCTTCGCGCAGCACCGAGCCGTCCGCGCGCACGCCCAGCCCCTCCACGATGGCGTCCGCTTCCACGCGCGCGATGCCGACGTAGTCCGCGCCGAGGTGCTTCAGGATGCGCAGGCAGAGGGCGGCGAAGACGTCGTCGAGGTCGACCGAGCCCTGCGCGAGCAGACCGATCTCGTGGATGGCGTCGACCAGCTCGAGCTCCGCCTCCGAGGGGGGCGGGCGAGAGTGCGTCGGGGGCAGGCTGCTCAGGGGAATCCTCGAACCTCCGGTACGACGGCGGTGCGGACCTCCTGAGGGGCGTCCTCCGCTACGGCTCCAGGATGGCCTCGTGCGTCACCTCGATCGCCGGATCGAGGCTACTCCCCACGCTACAGTACTTCTCCACCGCGAGCCGCACGGCGCGCTCGAGTTTCCCGGGGTTGACCGCGCCGGTCGCAACGAAGCGGAGGTGCACCCGCGTGAACGGGGCGGGCGTCGCGTCCTTTCGGTCGCCCTCGGCCTCGATGCGCAGATCCTCGAGCGGCTCTCGCTGCTTGCGGAGGATGTGCACCACGTCCATCGCCGCGCACCCGGCGAGGGAGGTCAGGAGCAGCTCCATCGGCCGCATCCCGCGGCCCTCGCCGCCGATCTCCGGCGAGCCGTCCAGGGTGAGGGTGCCGCCGGACTGCGACTCGGCGTCGAACGCGGCCGCGCCGACCTTCTGCAGGGTCACCTTCACGCGGAGCCCTCCGCGTCGAAGAGCGGCGAGGAGAGGTAGCGGTCGCCCCGGTCGCAGAGCACGCAGACCACCACGCCCTGGTCGAGCTCCGCGCACACCTGCCGCGCAGCCCACACCGCGCCCGCCGCGCTCGCGCCCACGAACACGCCCTCTTCGGACGCCAGCGCGCGCGCGGTCTGCTCGGCGATCTGCTGGTCGACGTCGATGATCCGGTCGACCCGCTCGGGCTCGAAGATCTTCGGCAGGTACTCCTTCGGCCAGCGGCGGATCCCGGGGATGGACGATCCGTCGGTCGGCTGACAGCCGACGATCTGGACGTGGGGGTTCTGCTCCTTGAGGTAGCGCGAGACGCCCATGATGGTGCCCGTGGTGCCCATCGCGCTGACGAAGTGGGTGACCTCGTGCTCGGTCTCGGCCCAGATCTCCGGCCCGGTCGTCTCGTAGTGAGCGCGCCAGTTGTCGGGGTTGCTGAACTGGTCGAGCATCAGGTAGCCGCCGCCCGCGACCTTGGCGCGCGCGTAGTCGATGGCGCCCTCCATGCCGTCGTCGCCCGGGGTCAGCGTCACCGTGGCGCCGTATGCGCGCATGCTCCGCACGCGCTCCGCGGTCGCGGTCTCGGGCATGACGAGCTCGAGGTCGTAGCCCTTGGCGGCGGCGATCATGGCGAGGGCGATGCCGGTGTTTCCGCTCGTCGGCTCGACGAGGCGCACGCCAGGCTTCAGATCTCCCCGCGCCTCGGCGCGCTCGATCATGGAGCGCGCGGGGCGGTCCTTCACCGAGCCGCCCGGGTTGTTGCCTTCGACCTTGCCGAAGAGGCGCACGCGGGGCTTGCTGGCCGAAGTGGCCAGCTCTAGGAGCGGGGTATCCCCGATCAGTTCGATCAAAAACATGTCTTCATCCGAAACATTTCCCCGCGCGAGCGGTGGCGGCTACCTTAGCCTGGCCCGGGCCGCGCGGCCCGCCGGCGCCATCCCCATGCGACGAGAGCCCAAGCGCTACGAAGACCTCGAGGCCGCCATCGACGGCGTGGTCGAGAGCTACGGCCACGGCCGGGAGATCGACAACCTCGAGAGCGCGGCGCTCCCGAACAAGCGCGCGGTCGTCGAGGCGTTCCACTGCCTCGAGCACGTGCTCTTCATGGGGTTCTACGCCACGCGCGCGCTCAACGAGACCAACCTGCGGCACGGCATCGCCGAGCACATGTACCGGGCCCACGCGATCCTGGTCGAGCAGATCGAGCGCGCGCTCACCTACGACCAGTGGATGGGCCGGACCGACCGCGTCCTCCCCGCCGGCAGCGGCGAAGAGGTCGTGCTGAAGCTCTTCCGCGCCATCCCCGAGCTGCGCCGCAAGCTCAACCTCGACATGGTCGCGGCCTACGACGGCGATCCCGCGGCGCACAACATCGAGGAGATCGTCTTCAGCTACCCATCGCTGACGGCGATCACCGCCTACCGGATCGCGCACGAGCTCTGCAACGCGGGGGTGCCCATGATCCCGCGCATCATCACCGAGCACGCGCACAGCAAGACCGGCATCGACATCCACCCCAGCGCGAAGATCGGGGAGAGCTTCTTCATCGACCACGGCACCGGCGTGGTGGTCGGCGAGACCAGCGTGCTCGGCGACCACGTGAAGCTCTACCAGGGCGTCACGCTCGGCGCGCTCAGCGTCCCGCACCGCGAGGGGGAGGTGAAGAAGCGCCACCCCACGCTCGAAGACCGAGTGACCATCTACAGCGGCGCGACGATCCTCGGCGGTGACACGGTCATCGGTGAGGGCTCCGTGGTCGGCGGCAACGTCTGGCTCACCAAGAGCGTGCCCGCTGGCTCCAAGGTCTTCGGCCGCCCCAAGGGCGAGAGCAGCGCTCCCGCCGCCCCCGGCAGCGCCCGGCGAGAGTAGCGAAGCCCACGCAGCTCTGGCGTCGGGAAGCGGGACGGCGTCCGTGTCATGCGGAGCGGATCGCCCTTCGAGTCCGGTTTCGGAGGCCAACGTGGTGTGAGAGGATGCGCCCCATCGAAGGAGGCGACATGGCATTGATGGAGATTCCGATCGACACCACGATGGCGGGCATCTACGCGTTCGCGCGGGAAGAGCCCGACGTCACTCGCAAGGGGAACATCATCCTGCGTGGAACGAACGCCGGCCCCATCGGCACCTATCCCTTCGAGCAAGGGATGGAGACCTACTACTACGCGGCGCCCGCCTCGTCGGGAGAGGTCGAACAGTTCAAGCTGAAGCTCGTGTCCATGGCGAATCCGAGCGACTCGAAGTTCCTCACCGCCGTGACGGCCATCGTCGAAGGCGAGACGCAGCTCGGCGTGCAATCGGTCGTGCCGACGTGGGAGACCGAGCCCACGCTTCCGTCCACCCTCACGTACTACACGATGACCAACGTCTCGCAGGGGAAGCCGGGACACGACTACTCCCCGCTGTACCACAAGGTGTCGCTCACCATGCCGGTCGACGAGCATGTCCTCTTGCCCACCTGGTACACGGACATCGAAGACCTCTTCAGCATCTTTGGCGGTAACCCTCAGCAGGGAGCCCCGATCGCGCAGGGCATGACGGCGACCTTCTCGAAGGTGACCTCGGGGGGCGAGGGCTATCCGCAGGAGAGCTGGTGGTGGACGGGGCGCGAGATCACTTGAGGAGACGCCCGGGCACGCTTCGGGCCAGCCGGAAACCGACGACCGAGTAGCGGCCGTCGGGGCCGGCGCCGAAGCGTGTTGCGGCGCGCGCGAGCTCGGGCACGGAGTGCCAGGCACCTCCCCGACCGGCTGCGGTCTCCTGCGGAGCCACCGCGTTGGGGCGGATTCGATGTCCCTCGGTCGGTGGGCCGTTCACCGACCAGGCGTTCCCACACCAGTCGCGTACGTTCCCCGTCATGCCTCGGACCCCGAACGGGCTCTCGTCGATGGGGTGCGCGTCGATGCTCGCGCGCCCGGGCCCGCGCTGTCCCTTCGCCATCACCCCGGCCCAGGTCGGCTCCACGTGATGGCCGAAGGCGCAGGCGCGGGCGTCGACCCCTCGGGCGGCCTTCTCCCACTCGAGCTCGTCGGGGAGCCTCGTCTCGAGCCGGTGATCCCTCCCGGACCATTCGGCGTACGCGACCGCGGCGTGCCAGTCGATCATGGCGACGGGGTAGGAGGCGCTCCATTCGGAGCGCGGAGGAAGCGTGAGGCTGCCGTCCCGTGAGCGACCGTACGGGATCGCGTCATGGCTGTCTTCCTCGCCGCCCTGCGAGCTCCGAGGCGCTCGCGCCATGGCGAGGGCACGCTGATCGTTGGCGATCAGGTCGTTGAGATAGGCGAGATACTCCCCGTTCGTGACCGGATGAACGCCCATCACGAAGGCGTCCGCCCAGAGCCGACGTCGGGGCAAGCTGTCCGGGGCGTGCGGGTCGCCGCCGCTGATGAACCAGCCGGCGGGGACGTAGACGAAGCCCTCGCCGATCTCGTTCGCGGTGAGGACGCGGATGGGCTCGGGCTCGCTCTCTCCCGGCGGGACGCCGTCCCAGTGCGCCGCGCGCTCGATGAGCACGGGGTAACGCACGGGGGCGTAGCCCTCGAGCTCGGCGACGAGCAGGTAGCTGCCGTGGGGGAGCGCGGCCTCGCGGATGGGGGTGACGCCGAGCACGGCGTGCTTCTTCGGCACGAGGCGGCGCCGCTCCTCGACGTAGCGGTAGGCGGTGACCTTCGCGCCGGGCGGGTCGGTGATCAGGGTGACGGCGCCGTTGCCGGCCAGGAACTTGGCGTGCCTTCCTCGATCGTGAGACCGCAGCAGGGCCTCGCTCCGCGCGGCCTCGTCGGGGTCGCGCCGGGCCTCGGCGTCGAGGAGTCGGTCCTTGTAGTGATCGGCGAGGCGCTGGTGGGCCTCGGGCAGGTCCGGGGCCGCCTCGAGCGCGCCGCGGAGCTGTTGCAGCCACTCCACCTCGAGGAGCGACGCGGAGCGCTCCCGGTCGGCCGCCTGGTCCTCGAGCTCCCAGCCCTCGTACTTCGCCTCCGCGGGCGCGGCGGGGGGCAGGGCGCGGAGCGACGCGATGGCCCGCTCCCGCAGCTCCGCGGCCTCGTCGCGGAGGCGGTGGATCTCCGGCTCGCGCTGACTCGCGCTCTCCACGATGGCGAGCGCGCTCTTGCGCCGGCGGGCGCCCTCGAGCCAGGCCCCCAGGTCGTCCGCGAGCGCGCCCGCGTCGGCGTAGCGGTCCTCGATCTTCGGGGCCATCGCGCGCTCCGCGATCGCCACCAGCTCCTCGGGCAGCGCCGGTGTCCAGGGCTCGAGGGTCTCGCGGATGGGCTTGACCTGCCCGAGGATGATCTGCGCGATCACGATCGGGCTCGTGCCCTCGACCGGTGGCTTGTTCGTGAGGATCTTCCGCATCACCGCGCCGAGCGACCAGACGTCGCTCGGGGGACCGACCAGCTCGAGATCGCCCCGGGCCTGCTCCGGGGACATGTAGGCCGGGGTCCCGATCACGTCGCCCGCCTGCGTCATCGTCGGGTCGAGCGGAGGCAGGCTCTCGCCCTTGACCTCGCCTTCGCCGAAGCGCTTGGCGAGGCCCCAGTCCATCACCTGCACCTCGCCGAACTCGCCGACCATGAGGTTGGCGGGCTTGAGGTCGCGGTGCACGACGCCGCGGCTGTGGGCGTAGGCGACGCCGTCGCAGAGGCGGCGGAAGGTGTCGATGACGCGGAAGAGGGTCGGGCCGGTCTCACCCTCCGGCCAGGCCTCGCCGCGCACGGACTGGTGCAGCTCGTGGATGACGTCGCTCATGGTGCGGCCGCGCACCTCGCGCATGGTCATCCAGAGCCGACCGTCGATCAGGTCGCCGTGGTCGTGCACCGCGACGATGCCCGGGTGCTGGAGGCCGGCGGTGATGCGCGCCTCGTTCTGGAACCGGCGCACCGAGCTCTCGTCGTAGAGGAGCTGGCTGCTCAAGATCTTCATCGCGAGCACACGGTCGAGGTGCCGGTCGAGGACGCGACGCACCTCGCCCATGCCGCCCTGGCCGATCGGGCCGAGGTCGCGGTAGCGCCGCTGGATCGGGTCGTTGGGCAGAAACGTGCCCGGGATGATCGGCTCGCCCGAGCGCCCGGGCTCCGGATCGGTGGGCAGATCGTCGCGGTCGTCCGACACGCGGCGGATGGTACCCCTCAGGGAGCCGCCGTGGGCAAGCGCGCTTCGACCGGCCGCTCCTGCGCGGGGGCCTCGGACTCGTAGCCCTGCTCTGCCTCACCGAGCGTGCCATCCGCGCGAGCGGCCTCGTCGAGGCGCGTCTCGGCGGCGCGGACCTCTCCGAGGCGCGCTTCGATGCGCTCGAGCACCGCGCGCTGCCGGGCTGCGAGGGCGGGGTCCTCGGCCTCGAGGCGCTCGACGCGCTCGCGCAGGCCGGACACGCGGCCCTCGAGCAGCTCGGCCCGTCGACGGGCCACGCCGAGCTGGAAGCCGCTGCTGCCCACGTCCGGGACGGCGGGAGCGCGGGCCTCTTCGGGCGGCGCGATGGGGTCTCCGGGCGGCCCCTCGCCGGACGTGGACTCCCCGGGCGCCGCTGCCCGCAGAGGGCCCGCGTCGGGCGGGGCGCCGAGCACGGGCGGGACTTCATCCTGGCCTCGGGGCGCGTCGAGGACCTCGGGGTCCGAGAACTCCGGCGCGTCCGCGTCGAGCTCCGACGACGCGGGGGCCCGCGGCGCGTCCGTGAGCCAGATGTAGGCGCCGACCCCGATCAGGGCGACGGGGCCGAGGAGGAGCCAGGCTTTGCGGTCCATGTGCAAGCTGGGACGTAGGGTTGGCGGCGCGTCTTCAAGACGCAAGCCGAGCCGCGTCAGTCGCCGAGCCGGCACGAAAAAGCCCCGACGTCTCCGCCGGGGCTCTGATTGATTCGTCGGGGAGCGCGGGCTACCAGCGCCCGCCGCCGCCACCGCCGCCGCCGCCGCGACGGCCACCGCCGCCACCGCCGCCGCCGCCGCCGCCGCGACCACGGTCGTTGGCCTCATCCACGCGAATGGTGCGGCCATCGAGCTCGGCGCCGTCCATCTCCTGGCGGGCGGTCGCTGCGTCGCGGCCCTCCTGGAAGGTCACGAAACCGAAGCCGCGCGAGCGGCCGGTGTCCCGGTCGGTGATGACCTTGGCCTCGGTGACCGGGCCGAAGGACTCGAACGCCTGCTGGAGGGATTGGTCACCGGTGTCCCAGCTCAGGCCGCCCACGAAAAGCTTGTTGCTCATGTCGATCTATCTCGTACTTTCTCTCGATTGCCGTTGCCCGGATGACAACGGGAACTCTTGGGTGGCCTCTGCGACCTGTTTGGTCTGTGGGACCATTTCGACGAACGTCCTGTCACGCGGCCCGCTGGATGAGAACTGAGAACACGGGGCCGGAAAGGTCAGCGACGTGTCGACGGCTGGATGAGCCGTGATCGCGAAGGTAACAGCTCACCGACCGATGTCCAGAGCCGACTTGACCTGAGCCATGGGGTGGATGAGCCTTCGCGCCCATGTCTCTCGGAATCGACCTACAGGGTAAGCGCGCGTTCGTGGCCGGCGTGGCCGACGACGGAGGGTTCGGGTTCGCGATCGCCAAGGCGCTCGCCGAGGCGGGCGCCAGCGTCTGCGTCGGGACCTGGCCGCCGGCGATGAACATCTTCGAGACGCTGATCCGGCGCGGCAAGATGGACGCGTCCCTCACGCTCTCGAGCGGCGAGAAGATGGCGTTCGAGAAGGTGCTGCCGCTCGACGCGGAGTACGACACGCTCGACGCCGTGCCCGCCGAGGTGCGGGAGAGCCGCCGCTACCGGGATCGAGGCGACTTCACCATCGCCGGCGCCGCGGCCGCGCTCGAGGAGGCCTTCGGGCCGGGGTGCCTCGACATCGTCGTGCACAGCCTCGCCAACGGACCCGAGGTGAAGAACCCGCTGCTCGAGACGAGCCGCCACGGCTACCTCGCGGCCATGAGCGCGAGCGCCTACTCCTTCATCTCCACCGTCAATCACTTCGGCCCGCTGATGCGGGACGGCGGCAACTTCCTCTGCCTCAGCTACCTCGCGGCCCAGCGCGTCGTGCCCGGCTACGGCGGCGGCATGAGCTCCGCGAAGGCGGCGCTCGAGTCCGACACCCGCGTCCTCGCGTACGAGGCGGGCCGCAAGTGGGGCCACCGCGTCAACGCCATCAGCGCCGGGCCCTACGCGTCGCGCGCCGCGAGCGCGATCGGCCTCATCCAGAAGATGATCGCGCACTACGAGGTCAACGCCGCGCGCCCGCGCCCGCTCGCCGCGGAGGAGGTCGGCCACGCGGCCGCGTTCCTGTGCAGCCCGCTCGCCAACGGCATCACCGGCACCGTCCTGCACGTCGACCACGGCTACCACGCGATGGCCGTGCCCGCGACGCTGCTCGATTCAGACGAGACGGAATAGAGATCGGGAGGGGGCTCGAGAGAGTGGGGGCTCAGCCGAGGTCGGGGAACTGCATCGATTCCGTCTCCTTCCGGAGCGCCCTCGCGCAAGGAGCGGACCAACCCGGAATCGCAGCCCGCGTTCTCCGATGGGGAGACGTTGTTTTCCGCGTGTCCCCGGCCGCGTCGCCCGTCGGCTTCGATGCCAGCGGAGCTTTCGGCTCTCAGCCATCCGCCTGGGCCTGAAAACCCGCAGATTTCGAGCTCATGGGCCCGCCTGGGGCCAGGCGGGGTCATCCGACCCCTGCGTGGGAAGGTCTTCCTTCTCGACTGGCGGGAGCCAGATCTCTCGCTGGGTGACCGCCTCGAAGCGCTCCGAGATCGAGATCGTCTGGTCGTGCAGCTGTCGGAGGTCGTCGCGATGCGGGGCGAGGCGGAGGGCTCGGCGCAGGTAGTAGCCCGCCTCGCTCGGCTGGCCGAGATCGCGGTAGCAGGCGGCGAGCTCCTCGTAGAGCGCCAGCGTGCGCGCGGGATCTTCGAGGGTGTGGTGCAGCGCGGCCCGGAAGGTGGCCGCCGCGCGCCTCGGTCGCTGGAGGCGCCGCTCGATCCGACCCCGATGATCGAGCGCGCGGGCGGCGTGACTCGGCGCGCGCGCCGCCGCGGTGAGGCGCGCCGCGGCGTCCTCCAGGGCGCCCTGAGCCTCGAGCGCGCGCGCCTCGGCGAGAAGCTGCTCGGCGCGGAGCGGGCGCATCGGCGGCGGCGGAGGAGGGCGCGACGACTGGCGGCGGAGGCGCTCCGCTTCGGCGAGCAGCGCCCCTCTCGGTTGGTGAGGTCCGATCTCCATACCCCGGGAAATGCATCTCGCATGCCGTGCGTTTTGGACGGCCCCGCAGGGGGGGGCTGGCCATTCGGCTGGGGTCGGCTGACCGGATCTCGACGCGTCAGGGGCAGGGCGGCGTGCCTGGCTCGACCGGGACCAGCCCGCCCAGGCGAGCGCGCTCGCCCGTGAACCCCACCGCCGCGCTGAGCGCGTCGCAGGTCAGGTCCATCCCATCCGTGTCCGGATCGGCGCGATCGGCCTCGGAGACGGCGACACGATCCGGCTTGAGGATCTGCCGCCGCGAATGGTCCCCGCCGAGCTGCGCGAGCGCGAGAGCGCAGGCGACGCGCGGTCCTTCGAGGAGGCGAAGAGGGCCTGGGTCGACGCGTTCGCCACCGACTACCTCCGGCGCTTGCTCGCGCGACACGATGACGCCGTCGCCGCCGCCGCAAGAGAGGCCGACCTCCACCCCGAGTACCTGCGGCAGCTGCTGATGCAGTAGGGGCTCGGCCCCTACGCCGACTGACGCGCCGTCAGAACAAGACGGTCTCGCACCCGAGCGCGATGTCCACGCGCCCCGAAGCATCCCCCGTCAGCGTCGTGCATGTCGCGGGGCAAACGACGATGTCGTCATCCTCGTAGTACCAGCCCTGGCCGACGCAGCCGCTGAAGCCGCCCACGAAGGGGACCACCTGCTGGCCACCCCCGCCCGAAGGGGTGTACACGACGTTGACCTTCATGCGGTCCAGCGACATGCCGTCCGGCGGGGGCGGCACGACGAAGCGGCACGGGAGCGGGGTCGCGACGGCGATGGCGGAGGTCAGGCTCGAGAAGAGCGCCGACCAGTCCTCGGTGCAGATGCTGAAGCGCTGGCCCCCCGTGGCCATGGAGAGCGACCAGTACTCGTCTCCGTTGTCCGCCGCGTCGCCGTTGGGGCCCGTGCACCCGTCCTGACGCGCGATGCAGAAGCCGGGCGGCACGCAGTGATCCGAGCCGGGCGGCGAGGCGATGCTGTGGAAGGTGAAGGAGTGGCCGAGCAGCGCGCCCATCTGCGTCTGGAAGTCCATCCAGCCCATGCGCTCGGACTCGTCATCCGTCACGACGACGAAGTGGGTCGCGGCCGACGGACGCAAGAACTCGCGGTAGCTGTCGAAGCGGTTCACCAGCGCGATGAGTCCGTCGTTCGATTGCACGTTCTCTTCCACGTACAGGAAACGTGAGGCGTCGCTGCCCAGCGGCGGCGGGACGCGCACGAACTCCATCGCCGACACCATCACGACGTGGTAGTCGATGCCGCTCGCGCCGATCGCGCCCGCGAAGTTGTTGATGTTCTCCTGCACGATGTCGGCCTCGCCGCGCATGCTGCCCGACCGATCGACGACCCAGACGATGTCGACCGGCTGCAGGAGGGTCTCGGCCATGGTGGTCTGCGCGGCGCACTCCTCGAACGACGGAGGGCCGGCGTCGGTCGGGCCGCTCGGCATGACTCCCGAGTCCTGCGACGCCGCGGGGCCCGCGTCGTCCACGGGGGCCGGCCGGGCGCCGGAGTCACGCCGAGACGCGGGCGCGTCGGGCGCGCAGGCGAAGATCAAGACGGCGGGGATGAGCACGAGGTGGCGCATGAGAGGCTCCTGGTCGCGGCCGCCTCCCTGCAACGGGCGGACCGTACGCGACCCGGGCAGCCTGGGCCGAGATCCGCGCGCAGGTGAACCTTTCATCCGCCTTTCGCACGCGAGGTGGGGTCTTCGGGGTGGGGCCAGCGGACCCTCTCGCGGAGGCCAGGCCCCAGCGTCAGCTGGCCGGGAAGACGAGGAACACGACGTACTGCCCCCACGCGGCGCCCGGCGCGCGCGTGTACCCGACCGCGACCCCGAGCGCGAGGTCACGGCGCGCCATGATCACCTCCGGGAGGTCGCCGAGATCCAGGTCGACGGTCTCCAGCATCACGCCCTGCAAGCTGCGCCGCTGGGCCTGGCTCTCGCCATTGAGCGCGCGCTGGAAGGCGGCGTTCGCGTGCGACCGCCCGGCGGAGACGGTCCGCACCTCCGCCCACACGCGCTCGAGCCCGCCGACCCGCCGCGGCGGGGGCAAGCCCGCGGCGACGCGCGCGTCGGTGACCCGGTCGAAGAAGCGGCTCGCCGCGGCGTCGAAGTCGCTGTCCTCGAAGAACGCGTAGGTGGAGACGACGAGGCCGAGCGCCTCGGGATCGGCGACCGGGGTCGCGCCCACGGCGACCTGTCGCACGTCGTCCCGCAGCAAGACGTAGCGCGACCCGGGCTGCTCGAGCGCGTCGCTCAGCCACCAGGCGACGTCCCGATTGCCGACCACGGTGTGGCCCACGATGTCCGCCCAGCGGATGGTCCCCCCGCGCACGTCCCAGCCCGCCATCAAGCCGAGGGCGAGCGTGTCCTGCGAGTCCTGCTCGTCCTGGAGGAGCGCGCCGAGGAGGTGCGGGGCCACCACCTGCTGGGTGCGCGTCTGTTCGGCGGCCAGCTCCACCGGAGCGAGCCCCGCCGCCGCGCGCACGGCGTTCAGCCGCTCCACGAAGGTGGCCGCGGCGGAGTCGGGCGCGGTGATCGGCGACGGCTCGCCCACCGGGGTCGGCGCGTACGGCGGGACGGGGGTGTCCGAGGCGCGCCGGAGCAGCGCCGTCCCGACGTGTCGGGTCAGCACGCGCCCGACGCTGAAGGTCGCGAGGTGGGCGATCGCGGTGTCGTCGCCCTCCGCGAGCGGGCACCGCAGCTCGAAGGCGGGCAGCGCGAGGGTGGGGTTGACCCGGCACCGCGCCACGCCGTGCTCGCCTTGGTTCACGAGCGCCAGCAGACCGTCGGCGCGCGCGACGAGCTGACCGCGCACGATCACGTCTCCGGCCGCGTCCGGCGGCGCGGGCGGCTCGAGCCGCACCGACGGCTCCGCCACGACGACCATCAGCGAGACGTTGGCGCCCTCGCGCGCGAACCCCAGCCCGACCTGGGCGCCGTCGATCAGCACGGGCGCGAGCGCGTCTCGCAGCGAGTCGCCGGCTTCCCGGACGAGCATCTCGGGCGTGGCCCGCGGATCCAGCTCGCCCCGCGATCCCGCGCGCCCCACCGAGATGGCGTTGGTCCCGCACGCCGCGAGCAGGTAGCGAGAGAGGCGCTCGGTCGGCAACGCTTCGTGCATGGCGTAGAAGCGCGCCATCTCCTGCGCGACGCAGCGCAGGCTCGCCGAGCGCGTGACCGACACACCTCGCTGCGAGGCCGCGGCGTCCAGCAGCGGCTCGAACGGCCCCTCCGGCTCGTAGGCGGGATCACCCGGCGCCGGCTCGGCCTGCATCTCCCAGCGATCGACGTGCAGCTCTCCTCGAGGCAGGAGAGGGCCCAGCGCGGGGGGAGGGCCGGCCTCGACGACCTGGGTCACGCGCGCCTGCTCCGGGAACTGCGCGACCGGACGAGAGGGGGAGCCAGCGTGGGTCTCGGCGCGCTGCGCCGCCCCGCAGGCGGTCGAGGCGAGGGCCATCAGGAGGGCGAGTCGTCGTGTCGGGGACATGGCGGGCGAGACCATAGACCGGCCGCTTCGGTCGGGCGAGGTGCTAGAGGCCGCACCAGGCGCGGCTCTTCTCGTCCAGCTGGTCGGCCAGCGCGGCGTCCTTCGCCGGGGCGCTCGGCTCCTTCGGCGCGCAGTCGTCGTAGTAGAGCCCGCTCTGCCTGGCGGCGGTCTCGGACGCGGCGCAGTGGAGCGAGGTCTCGGCTCCCTCGTCGTTCGTCTTCATGAACAGCTTCATCAGCGGCCGCACGGGCCACGGCACGTTGCGCCAGACATCGGACGCGATCACGCCGGGGTGCAGAGAGTACGTCGTCACCCCGGTGCCCTCGAGCGCTCGCGCGAGCGACTTCGCGTGGAGCACGTTGCAGAGCTTGGAGACGGAGTACTCGGGCAGCCCGGTGGTCGTCTTCGTCTTCTCTCGAAGCGCGGCCCAGTCGATGTCTTTTGCGCGGTAGTGCGCCTGGCTGGCGACGTTCACGATCCGCGCAGGAGGGGTCTCTTTCAGCCGCTCCAGGAGCAGCTCGGTCAGGAGGAAGTGCCCCAGGTGGTTCACGCCGAAGGTCAGCTCGAAGCCGTCGTCCGTCACGCCCGGCTTGCCGGCCAGGCCCGCGTTGTTGATCAGGACGTGCAAAGGCGCGCCCGTGTCCAGGAACGCCTTGGCGCAGTCGCGGACGGAGTCGAGGCTCGCGAGGTCGAGCGGGAGGAAATGTGCCGACGCGCCGCACGCGCTCACTTCGTCCATCACGGGCTTCGCGCGCGCCTCCGATCGGCAGGCGAGGTAGAGCGTCGCCCCCCGCTCGGCCAGCGAGAGCGCGGTCGACCGACCGATGCCGGTGTTCGCGCCCGTGATCAGGAACACGCGCCCTTCGAGATCTCGCTTCAAAGCCCCTCCAGCGTCGGAGAGCCCTCTACGGCCGCGTCTCCGCCGTGGCAAGAGGAATGAGCTCTCCGAGCGCGTGCTCGAGCGAGCGGAGGGTGTAGGGCTTGGCGAGGAAGGCGACGTTCGCACCCAGCTCGTCCATCGACTCGGGCGGCAGGTACCCGCTGCTCAGGAGGACCGGCAGGGTGGGGCGCACCTCGAGCATGCGCTGGAGGATCTGGATTCCGCTGAGCTCCGGCATGGTCAGGTCGAGCAGGACCGCGTCCCACTCGGCGGGCGCCTCCACGAAGCGCTCGAGGGCCTCGATCGGGCCGCCCGTCTCGACGACGTCGAAGCCGAGATACATCAAGCAGCGCCGCGCGACCGACCGGACCGCCGCCTCGTCGTCCACGACCAGGATCCGCCGCCCGACGCCATCCACGCGCTGACCCGTGGGCTCGGCCTGGACGCGCTGAGGTTCGTGGGGCGCGACGGGCAGGAGCAGCGAGAAGCACGTCCCGCCCTCCGGACGGGGCTCGACGCCGATGGCGCCGGAGTGCCCTTTGACGATGCCGAGCACCGACGCGAGGCCGAGCCCACGGCCCATGCGCTTGGTCGAATAGAAGGGGTCGAAGACGCGGTCGAGCAGCTCGGCGCTCATGCCGCAGCCGTCGTCCTCGACGTCGATCCGCACCCACGGCCCCTCGACTTCGGGCGAACGGTAGTCGTAGCGGGACTCGAACCCGGCTCCGTCGTCGACGCCTGCCCGCACGAGCACCGTCCCCGCGCCGTCGCCGATCGCCTCGGCGCCGTTGAGCACGAGGTTCACCAGCACCTGGCGCAGCTGCCCGCCGTCGGCCCACGCCGGAGGCAGCTCGGCCGCGAGCTCCGTCCGCAGTCGAACCTTCTTCGAGATCGAGGCCGTCACCAGGGTCGACAGCTCCTCGAGCACCCTCGGCAGCGCGATCGCCTCCATCTCCCGACGCGAGTGCCCCGAGTAGTCCAGCATGCCCTTGGCCAGCTCGGCCGCGCGATCGGCCGCGCCTTCGATCTCACGGGCCACTTTCGTCAATGAGGCGTCCTCTGCGCAGAGTCGCCGGAGGAGCGAGGCGTTGGCCAGGATGGCGACGAGGATGTTGTTGAAGTCGTGCGCGATCGCGCCCGCCATCAGCCCGAGGCTCTCGAGCTTCTGCGCGTGCAGCATCTGCCGCTCGAGCTCTTCGGCCGCGACCGCGCCTCGGCGGTCACGCATGATCGTGGAGAAGTAGTCGACGCCTCCTTCGTCGTCGTAGTGCGCAAGGAGCGTCTGATCGACCGGGATCTCGCTCCCGTCGGCGTGCAACACCACGGACTCGCCTCGCCACAAGCCCTTCTTCGCGACGCCAGGCAAGATCTCGTGCATGATACGGAGGGCGACGGCCGGCGGGTGGTAGTCGGCGATCGACACGCGAGACAGGTCGTCCTCGACGCCGTACCCGATGAGCCGTCGGCCGGCGGGGTTGATGTAGAGGGTGCGACCCTCCGCGTCGGCCATGCCGATCAGGTCCGGCGTGACCTCGGCGATCTCCCGGAGCCGGTTCCGCTCGCGCTCGGCCGACTTCAGCTCCCGCAGGTCCCAGATGGCCCCCCGCACCATCGGCCGCGCGCCGGGCACGAGGGCCAGCTGGACGCGGCAGGGGATCGGGGCCCCTTCCCGCGTGACGTGCATCCACTCGAAGCTGGGCAGCTCTCCCCGCATCGCCGCTTGCACGTGCGTCATGGCCGCCGCGTCGCTCGGGGCGCCGTCCGGCTGCGCCGGCGGGCTGACCTCCCACGGGCTCAGGGCCAGCAGCTCCTCGCGGGAGCGGCCGAACAGCTCGCACGCCGCGTGGTTCACCTCCGTGAAGTGACCGCTGTCGATCTCGAAGGTGACGATCGCCTCCGGCGCGTGCTCGACCATGGCCTCGTACCGCGCCCGCAGCGCCTCCAGCTCACGCCGCGCCTCGCTGTCGTCCGTGGTCACGTGTCCCCTCAGAGTACTCCCCACCGCCGCCGCGGCACAGCCGCCGAATGCGGTCATGGGCCTTCCGGTTCGCGCCTCAGCCGGTCGCCGCGAGCGCGGCGTCGAGCGCGGTCGTCAGGCGATCGACCTCGTCGAGGGTGTTGTAGTGAACGGCGCTGGCCCGGACGACGCCGTCCTCGCGATCGCGCACGCCCAGCCCCTCCATCGCGCGCGCCGCGTAGAAGTGGCCGTGACGGATGGCGACCCCTCGCGCCTCGGTCGCGCGCGGCACGTCGGCGGAGCGCAGCCCCTCGACCCGGAAGGTCACCGTGGGCACGCGGCGCGCGGGATCGGCGTCGGGGTGACCCAGGAGCCGCACCCGCGGGTGCGCGCGCAGGAAGGTGAGCAGGCGGTCGGCGATCTGCGACTCGTGGGCGGCGATGAGCGCGAACGCGCCGTCGAGCCGGCCCCCTCCGCCGTGGTGTCGGTCCAGCGCCTCGAGGTACTCGACGATGCCGGGCAGGCCGGCCGCGAGCTCGTGGCTGACGTTGCCCGGCATCAGCTCGTAGGCGCCGCTGCCGTCGAGGAAGTCGTGGTTCTGGTTCTCGAGCGAGGCGCGGAGATCCGCCGACACGTAGAGCGCGCCGAGGTGGGGGCCGTAGACCTTGTAGAGGCTGAGCCCGTAGGCGTCGGCGCCCAGCGCGCGCACGTCCACGCGCCGATGTGGGGCGAACGCGACCCCGTCGATCACCGCGCGCGCCCCCGCGGCGTGGATGCGCTCCACGAAGGCGCGCGCGTCGTGCAGCGTCCCCACCACGTTCGAGCAGTGGCTGAACGCGACGAGCTTGGTCTTGTCGCTCAATACGGCGTCGAGCCCCTCGAGCGTGAGCGCGTGCGTGTCCCGGCTCATCGCCCACTCGCGCAGCGTCGCCCCCCGCGCCTTCGCCATGCGCACCCACGCGCCCCGGTTCGCCTCGTGGTCGACGTCCGTCACGACGATCTCGTCGCCGGGGCCCACCTGCGCCGCGAAGGCGTGGCTCAGCACGTACATGTTCATGCTGGTCGAGTCGCCGAGCACGACGTCGGCCACGTCGGCGTTCATCAGCCTGGCGGCGGCCAGCTTGCCCGCCTCGACCCGCTCGGTGGCGCGCACGGAGCGGCGGTAGCTCGCGTCCAGCTGCACCATGTCGTGGGACAGGTACTCGTGGGTGCGGCGCACGACCCCGTCGACCGGCAGGCTCCCGCCCGCGTTCTCGAAGAACGCCAGCTCATCGTCCAGGCCGGGGAAGCGCGCCCGGACCCACTCGGTGTCGAGATCGACCATGGGCGGAAGACTAACAGTCCGTTGAAGAACCTCGCTCCTCGTCTCTCGGGCGGGACGACCCGTCTCTCGGCCCGTGTCTCCTCGAAAATGCTGAAGCATTTCCTCGTCGCCCCGAACCGAGAACCGGGCCGTCGCGCTCCGAGATCCTTCG